>CAJXJM010000041.1 GCA_913054205.1 uncultured Rhodospirillaceae bacterium | reverse complement strand
GTGTGTGTTTGGAAACGCGGGCCATCTTGGCAGATTATAATCCCGGCGAAGATCAGCTGACGATCTATCACTCAACTCAGGCGCCGCACATGATGCAGAGCCTGTTTGCCAAACACCTTGATATCGAGGAACACAAAGTCCGCGTGATTTGTAAAGATGTCGGCGGCTCCTTCGGTATTAAAGTACATTCTTATCCGGATGAATACGCGACGGTTGCTCTGGCTTATATGTTGAAGCGTCCCGTGAAGTTTATTGCTGATCGCCTGGAATCTTTCACCAGTGATATTCATGCGCGTGATCACCGAATTACGACTAAAATCGCTGTTTCCAATGACGGCATAATCCAAGCCATGGAAATCGACGATCTCACCGGTATTGGACCGTATTCGGTTTATCCGCGGACCAGCGGGATTGAGGCCAACCAAGTCGTCAATCTAACCGGCGGGCAATATCAACACGAAAATTACCGGGCGCAGGCGACGGTGGTCTATCAAAACAAATCTCCGATGTGCCAATACCGCGCTGTCGGGCATCCTATTTTGACGTTGATCACCGAAGGAATTGTCGATGATGCCGCACGGGCTATCGGGATGGATCCGCTCGAAATCCGCCGTAAAAATTTAGTTCCCGACGATGCCTATCCTCATAAATCGGCTTCTGGCATGCCGTTTGAAAATCTTTCCCATCAAGCGAGTTTGGAAAAGCTGGTAAAAATGATGGATTATGATGGATTACGCAAAGATCAGGCGGCAGCACGCGAGCAAGGCATCTACCGGGGTATTGGTCTTGCAACTTTTATTGAGGTGACCAATCCAGGGCCTGCTTTCTATGGCGTCGGCGGTGCGCCGATTTCAGCGCAGGACGGTGCAACCATGCGACTTGATGCCAAAGGCAATGTCATTGTCGAAATTGGTGTCACCGAGCAGGGCCAAGGCGCGGAAGCTGTTGTCGCCCAATGTGCGGCGACCGCGCTTGGCGTCACGATGGATAAAATTAAAGTCATCTCTGGTGATACAGACATCACACCTTACGGCGGCGGTACCTGGGGGTCCCGTGCGGCTGGTATCGGCGGCGAGGCTGCCGTACAAGCCGGTAAAGCACTGCGTCAGAACATTGTCGAAGTTGCAGGTATCATGCTGCAAAGCGATCCGACCACGCTTGATATCCGAGACAACAATATCGTTGATATTGCAGATGGAACGGAACGCATGACCCTCGCCGAAGTCGGGCGGGTTTGTTACTACCGCCCGGATACGTTGCCAAAGGACTATCAGTCTGAGCTCGTGGTGACGCGTCACTACGTGCCGAAGCAATTTCCCTTTGCTTTCACCAACGGCGTTCAGGGTTGTTATATCGAAGTTGATACCAACACTGGCTTCATTGAGTTCAAAAAATATTGTGTGGTTGAAGATTGCGGCACGGTAATTAATCCGCAGCTGGTTGATGAGCAGGTACGGGGCGGTGTCATCCAAGGGCTTGGCGGTGCACTTTATGAAGAATGCCTCTATAGCCCGGAAGGCCAGATCTTGAACGGCACGATGGCGGACTACCTTGTGCCGATGGCGGCGGAAATGCCTGATATCGAAGTCGGTCATATTGAAAGCCCGACGCTCGATTCTGAACTTGGTGCTAAAGGCGCTGGCGAGGCTGGCACCGGCGGGGCACCAGCCGTTGTGATGAACGCCATCAATGATGCGCTCCATCCGTTAAATGCCAAAGTCACCGTGCAGCCGTTTACGCCCGAACGCATCCTCCAGGCACTTGGGAAGATTTAAATCGAAGGATTGCCGCCAAGGCCTAGAACATAGCGGCCATATTCCGCGCCCATGACATCCCAGGACATGCTGATATGGGTAATGCCAACACTGGCATCTCGGTAGTGCCGCTGGATTGGATTGCTCTTATAAGCGCCTCTACCGCCTGTGGCCTTATAGAGCCCTTCAATTGCATCAAAGCAAAGATTGGCGGCATACGCAGCATCCCGTCGCCAGCGATGCTTTTGCTCTTCGCTGCAAATATCGCCTCTGGTGAGCGTCGCGGTCGCTTCATCGCAATTGGCGTTGATCATGGTTTTGGCGACCTCTACTGCAGCTGCAGCTGTGGCTGCTTTGGTTTGGATCGCCTGATACTCTGCAATGCGCGAGGTGTTGTAGGTAGATTTAGCGACTTTATTGGCATCGACAAAATGATCATAGGCGCCTTCTGCCATGCCAATAATAGGTGCTGCGATAATATGCGGAAAAAGCGCTGCCTGCGGCAAATTGAAAAGCGGCGCAGGGTTTACGCCAGAGCCAGGCGTTTTGCAGTTTTGCATATCATGGCCGGCGAGAGTCATGTGCTCCGGGATAAAGACGTCCTTGGCTTCACTGTCTTTACTGCCGGTACCGCAAAGACCCGATACATCCCAATTGTCATGCACGGTTAGATCTTGTTTTGAGACAATAAACACCCGTCTGTCGAGGATTTCATCTTTGTCGTCATAAACAGTGCCGCCAAGCATCACGTAATCGGACCAATCAACACCGCTGCAAAACGGCCAGCGTCCGGAAAGGTGGTAGCCGCCTTTGACCTTGGTCGCGCGGCCAGTGGGATAAATGACTGAGGACGCTATTAAAACGTCAATGTTCTCATCCCATAGTTCATCCTGGGCCTTGGCTGGCCACATGCCGAGCATCCAATGGTGACAGGCGAGATTGATATAAACCCACGCCGTCGAGCCACAGCCTTTGCCCAATATTGAAGTCACTTCCATGAGCAGGCGATAGTCATAGTCGCCACCGCCCACGCGCGCGGGCTGATTGATGCGAAACAGGCCGGTATTATGGAGAGCTTTAATCGTATCTGGATGAACCTTGCCGAGTTGCTCGGTCTCAAGGGCGCGATCTTTGAGCGCTGGAACCAGAGCCTCAGCACGTTCCAGCATTTCAGCGCGGCTGGGACGGGTTTTTTGATCTAGGTTTTCGATTGCACCGTCAGCCATGGCCTTCTCACTGGTCGTAGTAATTTATCTCAACGGTGATGTCATTAGGGTCTTCGGCAAATATTTGTAAAAGTCCCATATCCGGCACTTCGCGTTCCCGGTAGTTGACGCCGCGCTCTTCCAATATTTTTTTTAAGCCGCTGGGGTCGGACGCACTGAAGGCGAGATGGTCAATGGCGCCGCCGCCATCCAGAAATTTAACATTTTTCACTCCAAGATAACCATACAACCCTTCTGGATTTTCAGGATCAATGCCAACAAGATGAACCACCGGCGTGTCGCCCGCATACATCCAATGGCCTGGAAACGGAAATTCAGGGCGCGGTCCCGCATAAAGACCAAGGGCCTCATAGAACTCTTTGGTTTCGTCCATTTTCAAAGTGCGAATGGCATAGTGATCAATTTTTTCAAGGGGCATTGTTCTTCTCTTTAAGCCGGTTCTATTTCGCTGATGGTTCCATCTTCATTGAGTCTCAGGCCGGTTTTTTCGGCTTCATCTATGACATTGCTTGCCCAAGATACGCTACCAGAATCCGTGCCTCCCAAAATGGCCATGATAAAGCTATGCTCATCACTTTCATTGCGAAAGCCCCGCATCACGCCGGGAGGAACCGAAATGACATCAAATTGATCGATGAGTATTTCGTGTTCGCCATTTTCTCCCCAAAGGAAGGTCCATTGACCCGTCATCGGAATAAAGACTTCGACAGTTGGATGATCATGAAGGGCTGCCCCTTTGCCAGGATCAGCTCCAATATAGGTAAGGTTAAAGTTAGGTGCATCGGTAATGGCAGGTGCCAGCTTGGGGTCTTCCGTTACACCGCGTCCAATAACATTGTAGGTATTACGTTCATGTGCCGGGATACGGGTATCTAGATAGCCTTGCGTGCTATAGCTCAAGTCTTTGAAACGTGCGGTGCGTTTCTTCATATCTTCGGGTGTGACGGTCATTTTTAACTTTCAAAATAGCTGAGTGAAAAAAACTAATGATCATTTGATCAATAACTTTATATTACACATTAAAATGTGTGAATGCATTAAAAAAAAGAGGCAGCCTTTTGAGGCTGCCTCTCTCGTTTTCAAACGCCGATTTGACTATTTAATCACATAATCAACCGGGAATTTGTGCCCACCGGCTCGTGTGGCGTCCATGAAGGCGCGCATGATTTTACCCATATCGATATTCTTCTTTTTCGATACGGCTTGGGCCCGTGAATTTGGCCATGCAGCCAAACTTTTTGCCCAGGCAATTTTAGCGCCGGGATCAATCTTACGAACTGTGATGCCTGCGCCTGCCAATTTATCGAGACCCCATTGATGATCGTTCTGAGAGGTCTGTGAAGAATGCGTTTGGTATTTCATTGCTTCTTCATCAATGATTTTAACGACTTCAGGCGGCAGTTTTTTACGCGACCGCAAATTCATCGTCAGAGAAATTTGCACAACTGCACCAAAGTCGGTGATCGTATAAAATCCGCCTTTGCCGATGGCTTCATGCAATTTCAATTTAAAATCAGTGTCCGGGAAAAGCACGATAGCTTCGCCAACACCTGTTTGTAACTGCTGAGCAGCCTTCGGAATCGTCGTACGAACTGGAATGCCAGCGCTCACCCATGGAAGGTTCGGTCCAGCGGCTAAGATTTTACGACCTTTTAGGTCTTCAAATTTTTTCCAATCAAAGGCACTGAGCAGGCCATAGTTGTTAAAGCCAGTAACTGCCAACAGCTTCTGTTTGTAGCGTTTTTCATAGTCTTTTTGAATGTCTGGATGCTGCTGAATTAATTTGCCGAATGTGGCGGTTGCTTTAATGGCATTAGGTTCACCAAATGGCACGTAATAAGAAAGGTTCATTGCCATGGCTTTATCGTCATCAAAGCAAACACACCAAGCGCCAATATCGAGGCGACCGTCTTGGGTTCCTTCGAGCGTATCAAACACGTTCACAACGGTGCCGGAATAATGCTCTTTGAAGGTGATTTTATATTTGGTTTCCGCTGCGACACGTTTTGTCACATTTGGGACGAAGTATTTCGAAACTTCCTTCACGTAGGTAATAAACGGTGGATGGCCTGAGCCAATTCGCAGCGTAATATTATTTCCTTTTACCGAAGCTGCCTGAGTTGTTGCACTAAAGGCAACAATGGTGGCAGCAGCCGCGCCAATGACGCTTAGTTTAGATAGTACGTTACTCATCTTTAAACTCCCTGTTTGGATATTAGTGATTAGTAAACGGCCAATATCACGATCTCATGTCATTTTGAGCTAAGCCGTTGTTCATACAAGAACTACTTTAGACGATTCTGATGCAATTGGTAAACAAATTATGGTCCAACGGAAGAAAAAACCAGCGCATATCGTGTTGCTCGCGGTTATGTGAAAGACAAAAAAAGAGGCAACCGGTTAAGGTTGCCTCTCTGCGTTCGAAAAATTTGCTGATTAATTATTTAATAACGTAATTAATCGGAAATTTGTGACCGCCTGCTTCGACCATTTTGATGTAATCGCGCATGATCATAGGACATGTCGATTTTCTTTTTGGATTTAACAGCTTGAGCTTTTTCGTTTGGCCAGGCTGCCAATTTTTGCGCCCACGCTACTTTAGCGGCGGGATCAATGTTGCGAACTTTCGTGCCTGCTTTGGCGAGTTGATCCAGGCCCCACTGATGGTCTTTCTGAGACCATTGAGCGACCGTTTCACCGTATTTAACGCCTTCTTCGTCAATAATTTTGACGACTTCTGGGGGCAATTTTTTACGCGTCTTATTGTTCATGTTCAAATTGATCTGAACCACAGCACCAAAGTCAGTAACCGTGTAGTAGCCACCTTTAATCGATTCATGAAGCTTCAATTTAAAATCAGTGTCTGGAAACAAAATGACCGCTTCGCCCACACCGGTCTGCATTTGTTGAGCAGATTTTGGAATGGTCATACGAACAGGGATACCGGCAACAACCCACGAAAGGTTGGGTCCCGCCGCCAATATTTTGCGGCCTTTCAGATCTTCAAATTTTTTTCAGTCAAAGGCGCTTAGCATGCCGTAATTGTTGAAACCACCGATACCGATCAGCGTTTGCTTGTATCGCTTGGAAAAATCTTGTTGGAGTGAAGGATGTTTTTTCACCAGATTAAAAAATATTTTTTGGTTTTTGACCGCATTTGGCTCATGGAAAGGCACATAGTAGGTCAAGTTCATGGCCATCGCTTTGTCATCGTCAAAACAAACACAAAATGCGCCAATGTCGAGGCGTCCGTCCTGTACACCTTCTAGGGTATCAAATACGCCAACAACGGTACCGGCATAGTGTTCTTTGAAATCGATGGTGTATTTTGTTTCAGCGGCAACACGTTTTTTTACGGCTGGAACAAAAGACTTACTCGCGCCTTTCACATAAGTGATGAAGGGCGGGTGGCCAGAGCCAATGCGCATCGTAATTTTATTGCCTTTTATGGAAGCTGCTTCTGCAACTGATCCAAAAGCCATCGCAACGACCGCTACCGATACGCCAAGAATTCCGACTTTTTTAATAATGGTATTCAATTCAAATTCTACCAATTTAAAGTAAGTTTATGACCCTAAATCCACTAGCACAGCGGGTCAGCGTGGTAATTTTTAATATCAATGGATAGACGTGGAATGTGTTCGAATAGTGAAATATGCCCCTAACTCAACATCAGGGTGGGCAGCCATGTTGCGATTTCAGGCCAACGCCATATCATCAACATAACAACGAGCATGAGCATCCAATAGGGGATGGAGCCTTTGAAAATTTCAGAAAGTGTCGCCTGTTTATCGTCAATCGAACTCTTCACCGTATAAACCAGCAGTCCAAAGGGCGGGGTCAACAGGCCTGCCTCAATTACTAGAATACCGAAAATGGCAAAGGCAATTGGGTCGAAAAAACCTTCCGTCAAAGGAGCAAAAATCGGCACGGTGATCAGGATGATTGAGATCGAATCTAAAATCATGCCAAGTAACAACCAGATTAAAATGATAACAACGACAATGCCGGTTGGGCCCAAGCTGTAATGCTCAAAAGTATTCCGGATCAGCTCGGACATGCCAGCGGCTTCCATAAACTTCGCATACATATTTGCCGTTAAAAGCAGGAACATGATCGGTGCAGCAGTTTTACCTGAATCGACAATCGCGATGGCCAATTGTTTTGCCCGCATGCCTTTTAAGACACCGAGCACCATGGCACCCGCTGCGCCAACGCCAGCCGCTTCGGAAGGCGTAAACAAGCCGCCCCAAATGCCGCCCATAATCAATACGATCAACAGACCAATGCCGATGCCGCTGAATATTTCGGGTACCGTCAACGTACTTTGTTCTGCCGAATCTGCAAATTTTGGTGCTATTTCTGGCTTAAGAGTTACGGAGAGGGTGATGTAAACCATAAAGAATGATGCCAAGACCAAACCCGGGATCGCACCAGCAATAAACAACTGCGATATAGATTTCTCGGCAATAATGCCCCAAACGATCAGCAACACACTTGGCGGAATGATCATGCCGAGACAGGCGCTACCGGCAACTGAGCCGAGGGCAAACTGACGGTTATAGCCATGAAATCGCATTTGTGGATAGGCAATGCGGCTAAAGGCAGCGGCGGCGGCAATACTAACTCCTGTCACCGCGGCAAAGACGGTGTTACCAGCCACTGTCGCGACGGCCAGGCGGCCCGGAATAAATTTCATCGAGTGATTGATTAATTTATAGAGATCGCGGGCGGAGCCGGATTTATTGACAAAGTCACCCAGCAGCATAAACAGCGGAATGGCGGCAAAAACTTCACTGCGAAGATATTCATAGGCCACACTGCCAAGACCGTTGATAGCAATGTCCAACCCTTCTTGTAAATCACCATCACCGAAAATCAGAATATTGCCGACGAGAGCGGTAATCGCGAAGGCGAAGGCGATGTGGATGCCAATCAATATGCCGGTCAGCATAATGGCAAACATGCCTAATAAGATTGTAGTTTGGTCAAATTCCATGTGATTATTTTAAAGACACCCGATCAGGTCAAAGTAAATGGTCGGCTGTTCCTCCCCTAATTTCTTTTGGTGGTGTTATTCACCCATTTCTTCAACAGCAACTTCCTCGGCAAAGTCTTCCGGTCTTTTTAGCGCGTGATAGACCATTAATGAGCAGACAAATGAGCCGATGAAGCCAATGATGACGACCAACGAGCGGATCGGATAAACCGGAATTTCAACAACACCGGATCCTTCAAGTTCGAGAATGTCCCAGGCCTCGATCATATTATCCCAGCCGCCAAAGCCAATACCAAGAAATAGCAGGGCTGCAAAAAAGTATGATACAGCTTCAATGATGCTTTTGCCGCGAGGACCCAATTTGCCGTAGAGAATGGTTGTCCTTAAAGAGCTGCGGTTCAAGATCGCTAATGGTAGTTGGAGCATCAAAATGGAGAGCACAGAATTGGAGACAATCTCATTGGTGCCGTGGAAGGGTACGCCAAAGGCTTCTCGGCCAATCACATCATATAAAATTAACAGTGCGATTGAAGACAACCAAACGCCTGAAATAATGTTCAGCGTTTTTGCAAAAGACTCAGCGACGCCCTCAATTTTAGCCTCCCAAGCCGGTAATTCACTAGACATGTAGCTCCCAATTACCTCTCTGTATTTTTTAATTTTTATTCCTGTGGTCTTCTATAAGACATCTATCCCATTAGTAACAAGGATTATATTTCTAACGAGTTTTCACAATATTGCTAGCGTTAATGATCATTTGATCACCTTTTAAGCAAAAAAGGCGGCCACGAAAAATAAGCCGGGCCGCCATGTTCGATTTTGATTTTTTGGGTGGATTAATTTGCGCCCATGCCGTCCGTCGCATCCATAATGACGGTCTCAACTTCACCGGAACCGTCGCGACGATGTTCTGCCGCAGCTTGGTATTCATCCGATTCAAAGCAGGCAACGGCATCTTCGAAGGTTGGAAATTCAACAATAACAAAGCGCTCGAAATAATCCGGGCCTTCCATCATTTGAAATTTGCCGCCTCTCGACAGTGGCTTGCCGCCGTATTTTTTCAATATATCGCCGACCAACGCCGTGTATTTCGAATAATTTTCCGGCGTATTTATTTTTGAACGCGCCATCCAATAAGCAGTCATTACAAATCTCCTCTGAGTTACGCCGGCATTGGCATTGGTTGATCATTTTCCGGAACATTCCAACCCCGAATGACGGCTGGACGTTCTTTCACATTGAGATACCATTTTTTGACGTTCTCATATTCGTTGAGATCAATGGTTTGCCAGTCACAGCGCCCGACCCATGGGAAAATCGCGATATCGACGATGGAATAGCCCCAATCGAGGAAATATTCGCGCTCCGCAAGATGTTTGTCCATCACAACATAAATGCGTTTGGTTTCGTTGAGGTAGCGTTCAGAGGCCTCAACGTTTTTACCTTCCTGATAACGCACAAAGGTGTGCACTTGACCAAACATCGGGCCAACACTCGCCATTTGGAACATCAGCCATTCCTGCATTTTCCAATAATCATCACCTTCGGTCGGCATAAACTGGCCGGATTTTTTGGCGAGGTATTGAAGGATGGCCCCGGATTCCATGATCGAAAGACCACTATCACGGTCGACAATGACAGGAATTTTATTATTCGGGCCAATTTTCAGGAATTCAGGATCATTTTGCTCGCCTTTGCCGATGGCGATTGGATGAACCTCGTATTCGATGCCGGTTTCTTCCAACATAATAGATACTTTGCGGCCATTTGGGGTGAACCACGTATATAAATCGATCATTGTCTTTTCGTTCCTTAAATTCATTTGTTTTTAAAAGTGGGCGGACCTTAATAAATCAAGCGGGTCTGTGCAATGCCTGTTGCGACGCACTAATTGGTGCTGTGGCTGCAACCGGCCATGATTCAAGATGAGGCACGTAAATCTTAGGGGAATTTTTATTTAAACACCGAGATAATATTGTTTGATCATATCGTTATTTTCAAGTGCGGCGGTGTCTTTGCCTTCGAATTCAATCTGTCCGTGGACAATGATATAGCCACGATCAGCAATCTTGATGGCTTGATTGAAATTTTGCTCGGCCATCAGAATGGTTAGATTTTTAAGCTCTTTCAATTCTTTAATCTTAGCAATCATTTGGCTCACAAGAATCGGGGCTAAACCAACGGATGGTTCGTCAATCAGCAAAATCTTTGGATCGGACATCAGCGCGCGGGCGACGGCAACCATCTGCTGTTCGCCGCCAGACATGCTGCCGGCCAATTGTTTGCGCCGTTCTTCCAATCTTGGAAATGTCTCAAAGACAAATTTGAGGTTTTCATCGATCTTGGCGCGGGCATCAGGCCGGTAGGCTCCGAGGGTCAAATTCTCCTCGACAGTAAGTGAAGGAAACAACCGCCGGCCTTCGGGTACCAGCGCGATTCCCAAATCAACGATTTCCTCGGGGGCTTTGCCGACCAAATTGGTGGTTACACCATCGATCTCGGCGGTAATTTCGCCTGAGGAGGGTTCCACCAATCCCGTAATGCATTTAATCAGCGTCGACTTTCCATTGCCATTCGAGCCGAGCAGGACAACGGTTTCACCATCGCTCACATTGATCGAGACGCCGTGCAGTACGTGGACCGATCCATAGCCGGCTTCAACATCTTTGACGGTGATGCTATTCCCCAAAATAAGCCCTTTCCACGTCTGGATTGTGGATGATGTCGTCGGGCGCGCCGTCGGCAATTTTTTTACCGGCGTCGAGCACGACAATTCGCTCCGAATACCGCATCACCGCGCGCATGATGTGTTCGATCATGATGACGGCGACGCCTTGCTCATTCAGCCCCATCAGTATTTCAAGTATTTCGTCGACTTCGGAACTGGACAGGCCAGCCATGGCTTCATCCGATACGAGCAAGGTCGGCTTAGCTGCGAGGGCACGTGCGAGCTCCAATTTTCGCATATCTACCTGGGTCAAATTACCTGAATTTTCGTGCGCACGATCAGCGAATTTGATCGTTTCAAGAATTTCCATCGCCTGTTCATTGATGTGGCGGTGGTCCGCCCGATCCCACGCGGCAAATTCCAGCGGGATGCATAAATTTTCCAGTACCGTCATGCTTTTAAACGGCTTTGGAATTTGAAAACTCCGGGCAATCCCCATGTGAGCGCGTTTATGGGCCGGCAGGGAGGTGATATCCTTGCCTTCAAATTCAACGTTTCCTTCATCATTAAAAAGCGCGCCTGAGATGCAATTGCTCAAGGTCGTTTTTCCGGACCCATTGGGTCCGAT
>CAJXJM010000040.1 GCA_913054205.1 uncultured Rhodospirillaceae bacterium | reverse complement strand
TATTGTCGCTTTGCCGTTGTTCAAAACGGCGGCTATCCCAAAACTGCACAACCCATGGAGAATAGGGTGTTCAAATCCGACTGTTGTCGCGCGCTCAGGATCGACATGGAGCGGATTTAAATCTCCGCTCAAGCGATAGAGCAAAGCCATTTGCGGCAAAGTTTGAATATCACATGTCTGATCTGGTGCTCTGTCCGGCAAGCTATCGGGCGGCGAGGAACCGCTTTTTACGGTTGATTCTCCAGCAAAGCCACCATTGCCGCGCAAAAATTGACTTTCCTCGATTGTTGCATAATGAATTTTTTCTGACCCATCGTAGATTTCACGGTGGAGGTAGAGGATCGCGCCTTTGTCGACCCCTTTATCAACAATATCAGCTACTTTGGTGCGGCAAATAATATCTCCTTCCGCTGGCAACGCGTGATCCAGGATCAAATTCTCTTCGCTGTGCACCAGCTTGGTGTAATCAATGCTCGCCATTTCAGGAAGGTCTGTCATCGGTACACCGCTCAGTCCAAAGATCACCGGCAATATCGGAAAAGCTTCTAGGTTTTCCTCATACACGAACTTTAAATGGTCGGGATCGGTTGGACGTTCACCAAGGCCCAGCCCCAACGCATACAGCATGACGTCCTTTTTAGAATACCGGTGCTTTATGACAGGGAAATTACAGTTTAAAATGGTCTCATAGTCTAAGGGATTTGAAGACACGCCTAGCGCTTTCTAAAAGGTTGTCACGCCGAGGACATCTTGAAAAAGCACGAGGAAGAAAAAAACCGCCGCGATGCAGCCGAACAGCAAGTGAACGAAGTCCGCTTTACCATCCTCATTTTTGGTGGTGATGCCTTTGTAAGCGATTAAGCCCGTGATCGCCAAAAAGACCCAATTGACGGAAGTTTCATAATCACCCGCGAATTCAAACATTGTTATAGTATTCCTCTGCTCTGCTAAAATAGGACTTCTATTCTAGTCACGTTGCCACGGAAGCACAGAAGAATTATTCTTATTTTGAGGTTTTTTTATTTCCAAATTACGATCATCAAAATATGGTGGCAATATTGATGCTCCGCCATCTCGGACCGCATAGTGGCTGACGACGAGGCCGCCGCCAAGCAAACCTACAATCAAAGAGGTCGCAATTACAAATTTTTTAACGCCGCTCGTCGGAGGGGTGCCAAAATCCTGATCATAGCGATGAAAAAAGTCGTGATTGATATCAATCTCACCAGCGGCATCTGCATCGACCACTTTTTGTGCGAATTGTCGCGCCCACTCGGGTACAGCGCTATTCACCATATAATTCCGAAAGACTCGATTGGTTATGTGTTCCGGCATTTCCTGATCATAAAATTCGAAATAGGCCAGTTGAAGAAATTGAAACTCACCAACTTGCAAAATATTCGAAGCATTCCCGACAAGCGCGCGTTCGGGATCTTCTTCATAGTCAGGCTGCAAAAGCGTGCGTAAAAAAGACATTTTCCACCAGTTTCAACTGAATATTGTTATAAGTTACCAACTTACATAGCTTTCACAATAAGATAAGCACTTGATCAAGCCACTGCAAATCACAAAGTTGAGCACCCGGCACCTGGTTCTTTGGGCGATTGGCCTATCCGTTGTCATTGAACTTGGGTTTCTGAGTTTTGCCGGTTGGAAACTCGTCGGTGCGCTGGAAAATGCGCCGCAGGAACAATTCCGGGAAATTATTGTCTCCTATGGATCCATTATATTTATTGCCACCGGTGCGCTGGTCGGATTGGTCTTGCTCGGCCTCAATCGCGTTTTATCAGCGCGGGAACATGATCTTCGCAATTTACCGGACCGGCCCGAATTCTATGATTATGATTTACTAAATTTGCCGCATCATCTTGAGGAGTTCGACGAGCGCCCGCTTAAATCTCTTACTTTCACTGTATTTGATACGGAAACCACAGGACTGCGTCCTTCCGAAGGCGACGAAATTATTCAAATTGCCGGCGTACGCGTCGAAGGCGGCAAGTTTCAGGAAAGCATTGTATTCGATGAGCTGGTTAATCCAGGAATTCAAATCCCCAAAGCGTCGATCCGCTTTCACGGCATCACCGATGATATGGTTTCGGATAAACCCAAAATTGAACAGGTGTTGGGCGAGTTTCGCGACTTTATCGGTGATACTATTTTGGTCGCTCATAACGCTGCTTTCGATATGAAGTTTCTCAAACTCAAGGAACAGCAAAGCCACGCCAAGTTCGAGAATGTCGTGCTGGACACTCTGCTCTTTTCCGTCTTCCTCGACCGCGAGGTAAATGAGCATACATTAAACGCCATTGCGGAGCGCCAGGGAGTTGAGATCATTGGCCGCCACACCGCGCTTGGTGATTCCATCGCGACCGCAAAAATATTCATCGACATGCTGGACCGCCTCGAAGCCCGCGGTATCACAACATTGGATCAAGCGCTGAAAGCCAGCAATTCCATGGTCGCTGTCCGAAAATTGCAAAATCAGTTTTAGGTTTCATTACGCTGGATATGCGGGTGTTAAATCACAACTAAAATATATCTCCCGAAAATTCGCTGCGCACGCGGTCGCGATAACGGCGGATGGTTTTGAACGAGTCGACCAAGATGTCTTTTTCGCGCATCGTCATGCAATCGGGCTCGATAAAATAAGATACTTTTTCGCCCGCTCTAAAAGCCTTAATCTGATGATACAAAATGAGATCAACGATATGATGATAACTGCCACTAAGATAATCATGTTCATCGCGGTCGAGATGCCCTTGCATCAATAGAGTATCGATCCGCCCAAGCGTTGACAGCACCTCATTGCCTTCCCGTAAAGACACCAGGCGCACCGCCTCAATCAATGGCAGAGAGCCCGATTGTTTGAGGTTGATCATGCCTTTGTGCTCGTCATCATCCTTGGCAGTGATAAAACGATCAAAAAATCCGAGCGCAATGCCGTTATCCTGATCTTCGGCCTCCATGTCACGGAGGAAAGATTTGTTGCGTTGGCAGACCTCGGTAATATGGCGGCGAAGTTCAGCGCCGAAATTATTCTCTCCCCACACAGAACGAAAATCAAAAAGAATGTCGCATAACCTCAGCGCCGTGGTATTGCGTTTGCGGCTCCAAAGATCGACTTGCTCTCGCCACTGCTTTCGCGTTTTACGCCACAACGGATTTGTCGCCATGACATGCCCCGTGCACAGCGGAAATCCAATGCGGTCCATCGTGATGGTGAGATGTTCTGAAAACTCGATAAACCAGGCATCGATTTTGGTGTGTTGATCGTCGGGGTAATCATCAAGAATAAGACCGTTATCCTGATCGGGAAAAATGAAGTTCTCCCCGCGCCCTCCAGAGCCCATCACAATCACCGAGAAATCGACAGGCGGCGAACCCTTGCCGATCACTTCCATATGGCTGATCGATGAATCTGTAACGCGATGATAGATGTCACTATTGATCTGCGTGAGGAGCGCGAGAATTTCCGGCACCGGCACGTGCTCCTCCATTAATTGCGCGGCGAGATCAATTTGTGCCTGCTTGATTTCAATGAAACCATCGACATTTTCATCGCGAGTCAGAGCATCAATTTGCTGCATCAATCTCTCATCCACCGAAAACAGAGCATCTTTAAGCCGCAGCAATCCCGAAACACCTCCCTTCTCACCCAACACCGGCATGTGACGAATATTGCCGCGACGCATCACGGCAACCGCATGGAAGAGAAACTCGGTTTCATTAATTGTTTGAACTGGGGCCGTCATAACATCATCGATAGGCGTATCTTCCTCCAGATTGAAGGTGATACGGCGAGCGACATCTTGCTCGGTCAGAATGCCAACCGGCGCGTTCTCGGCATCAAGAATGATGACGGCTGAGCAATCCCCGTCCTGCATCGCCGCGACTGCCGCCGCGCAAGTTGAGCCCAAAGTCACCACCGGCACGCTCGGACGCATGCTGTCTTTAACAAGTTTGCTAAATAAAGCTGTTTGAGATTTCACCGCTAACCTTTCATTTGACGCAAAAGTTTATTACCGCTTTTTAACTAAGATGCCCTTGATTTACCACAAATATTTAAACACAATTCGCATCAAAAATATTGTCTATAAATTTGGGAAAATTCAAAATGCTCTTTGCTGTCAAAATATACGATATCGAAAACTCTGGCCCATTGCGCGATGAGTATCGTGATCGCCATCTCGATTATATCGCAAGCTTTGCAGAACAGACATTGTTCGCAGGTCCCATTCTCACCGAAGATTTGAGCACAGAGCTTGGCAGTCATCGCCTGATTGATCTGCCAGACCGCGCCGCCGTTGATCAGCATATCGCCGACGAGCCTTACGTTATCGGCGGCGCGCAATACGGCCCCGAAGTACATCGCTGGTCGGCAAGCCTTCCCTACAGTTGGAAAGACTGCCCACGCATTGAAGGCAATGTGCAATATCTTATCCACGCCATCGATAAACCAGACAGCGATGCTTTACGCAACGAGCTCCGCGCTGAACATGAGGCATATCAGGCAAGCGTTGAAAGTCTTTATATTACTCGTGGCCCCCTGCTCAGCGATGATGGCGAGCGCCAAACCGGTAGTCTGATGATCATCGATGTTGCTGACCTCGCCGCCGCCAGAGAATTCTGGGACAACGAGCCATTCGTCAAAGGCGGTCTGTTTGAGCGCGTTGAGTTCTATGGCTGGCGCTTTGGCCGCGTCTTTGACAAGTTTACGCTTTAAGCGCTTGGCCGGGGTGGATCGAAGCTAAAGATGGATCGAAACGCCTCGACGATTTCTTTGCCATGATCTTTTTCGACCTGCTGGGCGATGGAATCCGGCATGGATACGTCGTCGCGATTATCGCCGGTTCCCGTGATGACCGTGAGCTGTACCGCATCGGTATCGCCGATATTTTTGAATCCCCGATACACCATCGGCGGACAGGATAAGACATCCCATTTATTGAGGACTCTCGTATGCTCAACCGGCTCGCCGATGTAATATTCAATCGTTCCTTCCAACACCATAAAGGTCTCAAAGGTGCCGTTGTGAGAATGCAAACATGGCCCCTGGCCGGGCGGCATGATGGAGACAAACATTGTTGAGCCTGCGGCACCAATAATCGGCGCAGCATTGCCAAAAGGATTTTCAGTATCGTCGAGAATAACCGGCATGAGTTTCCGGGCGTAAAACACATCCATGGCTTCTTGCCCGACCCAAGCCAAATCATCCACGGTTGACATCGGCTTGAGTTCAGAAAACCGACTGATCCGTTTATCCAATTCTTCTTCTGTTGGTGTGTAAATCTCGTTTGGCATAACTGACCTCCCATTTGTTTATGAAAAGTATCGTAAACCCTTGAAATGGAATTGCCTAGTCTAGCGCTCTTCAATATTTTTTTTTAACTAATCAATTCTATACTAACTGCAATTAAAGTAGGCGATTGGTGAGTAAGATTTGTTAGATCAAATTCCAGAGCTAGGCCACGATGGGTCTGATAAGCAGGATGAAATTCAGCGCGAGTTAAAGTTCGCCCTTGGTCTTAAATGTTTCAACAACAGCAAATGGGAAGATTCTATAACGCATCTCTGGCGGGTAGCCGAACTATCACCCGACGATTCCAGCGTACATTTATACTTGGCTTTTTCATTGTTCAGAGTTGGCGAACTCCGCAAATCAGCCGACCATTTTGATATATCCATTTCTCTTGAAGAGAAACCTCAGAGTATTATCGATTTAAAGCAACAAATATTTTCCGAGATCCACCTCAACCTTCCTGGATTCCTCCAAGGCGCTCACGCACCGGAACGGCACGTTTTCATGACAACGGCGATCGATTTACTGAATACCCAAAGCGCAACTTTTAATATTCTGGAGATTGGCTCCTATGGTGGGTCTTCGATGCTTACCTGGTCGGACGCCGCTGAAAAATTCTTGGGTGGGGAATGTCAAATTGTTTGTATTGATCCCTGGGGGGAATCCGGTGCAACCCTTCACAATCCGATCATGAACCAAAATTTAAAATCCAAACGGGCCTATGATGTCTTTTGTCACAATGCCACATTCTGCAGTGAGAATGTTGAGGTCTCACCGATCAGAGGCACGAGTAAAGACGTTCTGCCTACTCTCGATAAAGATGCGTTCGACCTAATCTACATTGATGGCAGTCATTATTACGCCGATGTTTTGCACGACCTTGCCCAATGTAGCAAATTATTAAAACCTGGTGGGATTATCTGCGGTGATGATTTGGAGCTACAATTATCTGAATGTGACAGAGCGTTTGTTAAAAACAACAAATCTGTCGATTTCGTCAAAGACCCAATGACTGGAACTCAATTTCACCCCGGCGTAACGTTAGCAGTCGCAGAGTTTTTCGGAAAAGTATCCTGTTTCAAAGGCTTCTGGGCGATGCAACAAGATTCCAAAGGATTTAAAAAAGTATCGTTCTCAGATGCAACAGGTTTTCTCGCCAATCACTGGCCGCCAGATTTTCACGATCACATATCAAACTATTTTAAAACTTCAAATGAACTTGGTGAATTTCTCTAATCAAACAATTCTAAGCGTGTCTTCGCTGAATTCCTCGATTGCACCTTCAAAGCCACCCACCAAGGCACCAAACCAGATCGCCGGGTCCAGGCCCGTGGCGACGCGCGGAATTATCAAAACCCCATCTGTTTTAATTTTCTGATAGGCACCATGGTTGGAAATGCTTAAATCTTCGGCCGCCTCGGCATAGTCGAGCAAAGGTTTAAACTCATCGACCTTGAGAACATAAAGAACCGCCATTAAATGAGTTCCCTCACCTTCTCGCCTTTAAGTCGCCACATGTCCTCAATCGTTTTGGTTTCGGGCGCATCACCATCAACAAAAGTTTCGATCATCGCATCGAGGGTCAGAGAGGCATCCATTGCATCAGCCTCACCAAGCTCCCGCGTGGTTAGAGAGATTTCCAACGGATAGCCATTGGGATCACGGAAATAAAGCGACTTAATCACTTCGTGCTGAATTTCCTCACTGATCGTCACGCCTTTGGCAACGAGGCGTTCTCGCCACTCTTTTAACTCAGCCTCTGTTTCAACCCGCCACGACGTATGGCGCGCCATGCCGAGATACCCCCTTGGTCCCGCGGGCTCTTCTAAGGGTTCCGTGCCGATATAATAAAAAAATGCGATTGCCGCTCCATTACCCGCATCAAAAAAGAAATGCAGAAAATCTGGATGCTCGTCGCGGCCCCAGCCTTTGGCGGTAATGGCATGCAGTACCGGCAAACCTAATGTGTCGCGATAAAACTCGACTGTTTCTTTCGGCTTCCACGTCGGAAAGGCGGTATGATGAACACCGTGCAAAACAGGTTGATGGTCGCTCATGTCTCTACTCCTTCACAGCCGGAAAATGTTCGGCCAGCCACGTGGTCAATAACCTACCGGTTTCAATACGCCCAGGCTCCTCTCCTTCTAGAAGAGCATGGCCGTGATGATCACCGCGTACACTATGTTTTACTTTATCAGAGGTTCCAAGCGCTTCAAAAATCATTGCGCTATCCGATGGGTACACCGTGTTGTCGCCGGTATGAGAAATCAGGATCGATGGCTGTTCAACAGATGGCGCTGTTTTTGCCATTTCGGCATTCGAGCTTAATCCAGACCAGGTAGACAGCCAGGCCTCGGGAGAGCAAAACCTTGCAAACCCAACAGTGCCGTAATTGGCTTGAAAGGGATCCTGGCCCCAGACCGAGCCGTATTTGCGGTCTGATGGATCAAGGCTGAGATCAAAATACCTGAGGTCAGCTGCTGTCCGCCAAATTGTCATTGCAGAGGTATGCGCGCCAAGCACGCGGTCTTTCGGATCAGCCTGCTTTTTGAATCTTTTGCGTGCCGCCATGCGGGTTTCGATCAAGTCTCGGGCGGTCGCATCCAGTCGTTCAACGCGCGCCCTTTGAGCTGCACGATATTTCGTGACGAACCCGCCATCATAATTGGCACTTTCAAGAGGCTCATTAAAACCATTATCAAAATTAAGCGAGTCCAAACCAGAATCTATAGAAAAAGGATCAGCTTCATCGGTCACCGAGGGGTCAATGCAATTGAGCAAGATTATCCCCTGCCCCGGATGCGGCGAAACATAGGCCATGCCATCCGGTACGGGCATTGACGTCGCTTTGAGTTTAACCGGTCTACCGCCGGGCGTGCGCTCAAGCCGCGCCTCGGGCTCAAGCACGGCTTGCTGATTGTAAAACGTGTAGAGGCTGGCCCCACCGGAATTGCCGAGCAAAATTATATTTTCAAATCCGAGGTCACGCAGTTGACCCAGTCCCGCAGCAACATCCAAAAGCGCGACTTCATGTTCAAGCCTAAGATCATTGCCGACTGAACGCGATGTCTGTGTAAAAGCAGCAAAGCCTGCATCAACAATGTCTGGGATCAAATAATGGGTCGCCAAAAACTCGCGCGGATGCATGATGCAAATGACAGTTTTGGGCTTTCCCCGCCAATAGAGAAAACCATTACACGCTGCACCGTCTAAGGTTCGGAGCGGATATACACCGACAGATGTGCCTTCCGGCAGACCGGTCATGGTCCATTCTGCGTTGCGAAATCCGGCGGTGGTTTTTTGAGACGATGTATCCTTTGGCATGACCTCAGGGTACCATTTACCTGAAGCCATGACCAATCAACGGCTACCGTGCTGCCATGCGAAGCGCACCATCGAGCCGGATTGTTTCGCCGTTCAAATAGCGATTTTCAAATATGTGCATGGCGAGAGAGGCATATTCATCCGCATGTCCAAGACGCTGTGGGAACGGAATGCTTTCACCAAGCGATTTCTGAGCTTCTTCCGGCAAAATATCCATGAGCGGCGTTTTTAAAACACCCGGCGCAATGGTGCAGACCCGCACGCCACGACTGGCAAATTCACGCGCAATCGGTAAGGTCATGCTATGGATGCCGCCTTTCGAGGCACTGTATGCAGCCTGGCCAATTTGACCGTCAAAAGCGGCAACAGAGGCTGTCATAATCACCACGCCCCGTTCATCATCTTCAAGCGGATCGAGCTGCGTTGCATCGACTGCAAACAAACGCGTAGCGTTGAATGTGCCGATCAAATTGATCGTTATAATTTTGGTAAACATGCCGAGGTCATGCGGACCGTTCCGACCGACAACACGAGAAGCGTTGCCAATACCAGCGCAGTTCACCAAAATTCGGCCGGCGCCATGGGCATCTTTCGCCGCATCCAAAGCTGCTTGCAAACTCACCTCATCAGTCACATCGCATTTCGAAAATACGCCGCCAAGCTCTTTGGCAACTTTCGTGCCACGCTCTTCATTGAGATCAAGAATGGCAACTTTTGCGCCCTTCTCAGCCAACATCCGCGCTGTTGCTTCACCCAATCCCGATGCACCGCCTGTGATAACTGCGGCCTTCCCATTAACGTCCATTGTTGTCCTACTCCAAATTGATTTTTAGGCTGCATTTCTACGCATTTGCCAATAGTTGATCTGACGATGGGTGTACCTTATCAACGCAAACAATAAAAGCCTGAACACAATTTCGAAGCACCGAAATATCCTGCAAAAACAAATGTTGAAACTTCATTGATGTCATTTTCCTGGCCGAACCCAATCTCCGGCAGGCTTTGGATAAAGCTGTCATCGATGCCCCAGTAAAGGGCGTGCACAATATTTTTGTCCCAGCCCATGTGAAGAAAACTTTCTTTAACAAAGTCTGAGTTGACGACAACATGATCAGCTTGCTCGATATCGCTTTTGATATAGCGCCATAATAAATCGATCGATCCGCTGTGGCCGGGCTCAGGCCATTGCCCCTGATGTTCGACAAAATAGTCGAGAAGATCGGGATGAATGATCGAATGGTCACACAAGGCGACCATGCCAAGTTCCTTGGCAACCTGTACCGACCGACCGCCATAACCTGCGCGGTAGTGATAGACTGTTGCCGATGAATATTTGCGCGCGATTTGGCGTGCCGCCCAGTTGCCATACCATTTAAACGACAGACGAATAATCCAATCATTAAAACTTTTGATCGGAAGATTTTCAAAGCGCCGCAAGAATATCCCAAGCTGCGCCAATGCTTCGGGTAAAAAAGCAGGATTTACTTTCCCGACTAAATCGGGCTCTTCACGTGACAACAGTCGAAGAATTTTAGGGTGGCTCGCAAGACCTATTTTCTGCAGGAAAGATTTAAGACCCTCGGTCGGATAAGCACCCGCCAATAGGGTCGCTAAATTTCCATTGCGTTGGACTTCTGCCGCCGCGGCTTTTAAATGAAAATGGCTAAATCCGTTTGATACAATAATCACACAAGCCACCCATCAATTGTGCTGATAGTATTTCATATGCCAGCGCCAGGCATCTTCGATTTGAATGTCGATATCAGATCGTTTCGGAATCCAGCCAAGCGTCTTTTCCGCCAGCGTTGAGTTGCTTACCAATTGAGCTGGATCACCCGGCCGCCGGGCAACTTCTTTCACGTCGAAATCACGGCCGGTAACTCTCTTCGCAGCAGCAATAACTTCATGCACTGAGAAACCTTGATTATTACCAAGATTGAGAAATTGCGAGTCACCGTCCTCAAGGAGATGTTTCAGCGCGAGAACATGTGCGTCGGCGATATCTGTGACATGAATGTAGTCTCGGATACAGGTTCCATCGGGCGTATCGTAATCCGTGCCATAAACTTGAATTTGATCGCGCGTTCCTGCCGCTGCATCCAGTATAAGCGGAATAAGGTGGGTTTCGGGATCATGCGCCTCGCCGATTTCTGCGTCAGGGTCACCCCCCGCCGCATTAAAATACCTTAGTGCGACAAATCGCAAACCATAGGCCAGCCCATAATCCGCCATCATGCGCTCTGCAATAAACTTACTCATGCCATAGGGATTGATGGGCGCTTGTAAACATGTCTCGTCAATTGGGACTTGGTCCGGCGTTCCATAAGTCGCACAAGTGCTGGAAAAGACCAATTGTTGGACGCTGTTCTGGTGCATGCAATCCAGCAAACTCATAGTTCCAATGACATTGTTATTGTAATAGATATCTGGCTTTTCAACAGATTCACCGACATAGGCTTTGGCAGCAAAATGCATCACGGCGACCGGACGATAACGCTCAAATATCTGGTTAAGTTTTTCGCCGTCTCGAATATCGCATTCTTCCAACTCGCCCCATTGCACAGACCAGGGGGATCCAGTTGATAGATTGTCGACGACAACCGGCGTATATCCGGTATCCGCCAACATCTTGCAGGCATGGCTTCCGATGTAGCCCGCGCCCCCCGTGACCAAAACTGTATTTCCGTTTGAAGACACTTTTATTCCGATCGTCTAAATCTGCGTAAACCTAATATGAAGGATACTGATTAATATCGTGCTTGAAACTAAAATTTCAATGATTTCAATAG
>CAJXJM010000039.1 GCA_913054205.1 uncultured Rhodospirillaceae bacterium | reverse complement strand
GCCGCCAGCTTCTTTTAAGGCAGCTTGGCGCAGTTTTTCCATTTCATCCGGCTCGCTGGATGTTTCGTCAAGGGCCGGACCAGTCGTCGTGTTGTCATGAAAATATCTTCTCGCCTCGTCATCAACAATATCCCACGCAGTTTCAGCCTCTTGGGCGCGTGAGGCACGGCCTTCGCGGGTAACCCGCTCTAGATCATCCAATGTATAGAGGAAAACATCCTCAAGCGTCTCGACCGCGGGATCGACATCACCCGGCACACCGGTATCAATGACAAATATTGGTTTGCGACGACGCGCTTTTGTTGCGGTTTTCAGGCTTTCTACATCCAATACATACCGCCGAGTATTCATCGATGTGAGGACAAGATCGGCCTGAGCCAAAAGCTGAGCAAGGTCTTCAATATTACCGACATGACAATTGAGATGTTGGCCGAGCGTATCGGCGCGTTGTTCTGAAGGATGGGTGACAACGAGATTGCCAAGCCCGGCTGAACGCATGCTGGAGGCCAACATTTCGCCCATTTCACCGGCGCCGATTAACAGGCCGGTGCAGCGCGCCAGATCGCCGTGTAGATCGCGGGCAACTTGAACGCCTGCCGCCGCAATCGATACCGGGCGCTGATCAATTTCGGTTTCCAGGCTAACGCGTTGGGCAGCTTTTTGGGCCGCGGATATAAGCCTGTCAAGACTGCCGCCTGTCATGGCATTGTTGCGGGCAAGCCGATGCGCGGAACGTAACTGGCCCAGCAATTGAGCATCGCCGATGACAAGGCTATCTAGAGCCGCCGCCACCGCAAACAGATGCTTGATGGCTTCGCGGTCACTCAAGGTATAGATCTGGCTTTCAATTTCGCTTCGGCTTTCCCCGGCATGGGCAGACAGCAGTTTAACAACTTCCGCCGAGGCATTTTGGACCGAAGTCTTTGGCGTTGCGATAATAATTTCAGTGAGATCGGTTGTCGAAAGAATGATCGCTTCATTAAACTCAGCGTCGCGGAGGCGACTGTAAAACGACGGCAATGCGGTTTCCGAAATATAGAGGCGATCGCGCAGCAGCATCGTCGAAGAGCGGTGATTGGCTCCAACGATAATAAGGGATCCCTCACTTTGATCCACTTTTGCTTTTTGATCGATCATAATGTTTTCTGTCATAAACCTTATTTATATACTTTTAGGTGATCTTCCAATGTTTCAAGCGATACTTCTTTTTGTTCACCGGAATCCATATCTCTCAATGTGCCGACATTTTTGGTGAGCTCGTCTTCGCCCAATAGAATAGCGGCCGCTGCATTCAACATATTCGCCCGCTTCATGCGTTTTTTAAGGTTGCCGGAATAATCGAGATCAACGCGGTAACCTTTTTTGCGCAGCATCTCAGTGACAACCAAAGCTTCGCTTTCTGCCTCGCCGCCGACCGGAATGACCACAATCGGCCGTTTGGCCTCCTTGCCTTCACCCAATAACAGTGTCAGGCGCTCAACGCCTGCAGCCCAGCCTATGCCCGGCGTTTCCGGCCCGCCCATTTGGCCGATGAGCCCATCATAACGCCCGCCGGCAAGGACGGTACCCTGCGCGCCTAAATCCGTTGTCGTAAATTCAAAGGCAGTGTGGCAGTAATAATCGAGACCGCGCACAAGCTTGGTGTTGTGTTCAAAGTCAACACCGAGTTTGGAGAGGCCGCCGCACAATTCATTAAAAAAACTCTGAGAAGTCTCGTTGAGGCTATCTTGCAATCTTGGTGCGTTGGAAACGATTGCAATGTCGCCTTCATCTTTAGAATCGAGGATACGCAAAGGATTGCGATCAAGCCGTTCCAAACTGTCATGTGAAAGCTTGTCTTTGTGACCGCTCAAATAGCTGACCAGCTTTTCGCGGTAAGCTGCCCGGCTTTCGGCATCTCCGAGACTGTTCAATTCAAGCGTAATGTTATTTTTTAGGCCGAGTTCGTCAAGGAACGTCGTGGCCAAAGAGATGACCTCAATATCCGCTTGCGGTGTTGCAACGCCCAATATCTCAATACCGACCTGACGAAATTGGCGGCGCCTGCCTTTTTGCGGACGCTCGTAGCGAAACATCGGTCCGCGATAAAATAGTTTGAGCGGTAAATTTTGCTGCATGCCATTGGCAATAAAGGCGCGGGCAACGCCAGCCGTTCCTTCCGGCCGAAGCGTGATCATGTCGCCGCCCTTGTCCTCAAAGGTATACATTTCTTTGGTGACAATGTCGGAGGTATCGCCGAGGGTACGGGTGAAAACTTCGGTAAATTCAAATATAGGCGTGGAGATTTCGCCAAAACCGTATCGATCCGCCACATCAAAGGCGGTTTCTTCAACACGTCGAAACAGGCGGCTTTCATCCGGTAATATATCTTGAGTGCCGCGAACAGGTTTTAAAGACTCCATTTTAGCGAAAATTCCATTGGTTAAATTCCGGTCTCACTTCATCGGCTTGCCGCGACAAACCAGCCGCGCCAGCAAATCAAGACCGTTAAGTTGCTACAAATGTTTGGTATTTAACAGGTTTTTTTGATGGGATCGGCGATAGGTCATTCGATAACTGCTGAGCCATCTTTAAGTTTCTCAGCTTCTAACACGACATTTCGGCGAACGGCACCAATCGGCCCAATCGAGGGGACGGCGGTTCCATCAACTAAAATTTCCAGAGCACCTGCATTACCGGTGATCAGGCTGAGGCCTGCGCGATCGGGAACCTGATAGCTATCGCCTGTTTTAAGCAGACGGGTGATAAGTAACTGATCCGCTTTATTATCACGTACTTGAATGTAGCTGTCGGAAACGGCGCGCAAGGTGATCCGGGATGTTCCAGTTGGAACTGGCGTTGGTGTGGGCTTGGGTGTTGCTTCTGGCACAGACGCAACTTCAGGCGCTGGCGTTGGTTTTGACTCTGGCGCTGGTGTTGGCTCAATTTTCGGCTCAATTTTCGGCACAGCAGCAACTTCAGGCGCTGGTTCTTCAGGCTGAGTCTGGGCCACAACCGGGGTGGGTTTAGGAGCAGGCTCAGGAGCAGCAACTTCTTGTTTTTCAACTGTTTTCTCGGTAGATGCCGGTGTTTCAGGTTTTTTCTCAACAGCGGCTTGGGCGGGTGTGGAAGCCGCCTCAGAAGGTGATGTAGCGGCCGTTTCTGGCTTTGGTGCTTCTGTTTTTGCTGGTTTTACGACTTCTGCCACTTCCGGTGTTGGCGTAGGTGTCACGACAGGTGCTACAGCCGGCGTTGTTTTGATAACTTTTTTAACGTCTTCAACAATTTCCTCATTTTTTTCCGCTGGTTTATCTATTGGTTTTTCGACCGTCTTTTCCGCATTAATTTCTTCTGGCTTATCTTCTGGCTTTTCTTCCGTTTTTTCAGGGACTTGCGGGGCGTCCTTAACAGCCTCTTGAGAAGTTGTGATGTCAACCGCCGCAACGTTCGCTGAACTTGCTGGATTTTCTTCTGCTTTAAGAGGTTCCGTTGCCACTGGTTTTTCGCCAACGAGAGAGGCCAGTTTTTCAGGAACCGCCGGCACTTGCTCGGTGACAAAAATGTTTTTGGTCGAAACAAAATACCAGCTGCCATAGCCGATTGCGGCCAGAAGCAGGCCGAGCATGACGATTGCGCCGCTGGGGATGCCGTGTTCGGGTACCAATGATGGGAATGTTAAATCTTGTTTGCTGGTGGTAGAAGTCGCTTCGGACTTATAACACCGAACCACTTCTTCACCGTCCAAGCCGAGATATTCGGCATAGGAGCGAATGAACCCAATGGCATATATCGCGCCTGGCAGCACTTCAAAATTGTTGTTTTCGATGGCTTCGAGATATACTTGGCGAATGCAGAGCGCGCTTGATATCTCGCGCAATTCTTCATTTCGGCGATTTCGAGACGCACGTAGCAGACCGCCAACGCTTGCACCGTTGCCGTTATTTTCATCTATATCCATTGAAGGCGGTAGATTTGCGTTCATCCGATTTCTTCTTCTAGTGATTAAAGTCCCTGTTTTATTGGGCTTATTTGGACTCCGTATCGATTCCATCTAAAACGAGCATTGTATCAGACGGTACGAAGCGAAATTAGCTCCAGATTTCAAATGTTTCCACCAGAAAGGTAAATTTACACTTAAATTAGGTTTCTCTCAAGAATCTTTTAGAATCAAGGCAAAACGGGGTTGAACTCTTCGAGCAATGGTATGGCCTAAGCCATCGTGGGCATTAATTTGGCATATTAATGTTGTGTCCGTTTGGTTATGATATTTTTGTCGTAAATTGTTTATTATGTGTATGGTGTTAGCCAAATTTCCAAGAAATTAGTTGAAAGTTATCATGAACGAAGTTGAATACGCGAAACAATATCCCTTTGAAAGAGCTGGCCATAGTTATCTATTTGTTGATGGTAACATAATCCCCATTTCGAATTTTAATTCTATCAGCTGGGAAAAGTGCACCCTATCTGAGACCGGCAATCCTGAAATCTCCATCGCGCAATATTTGAGTGACAATTTCGACGAAGATATTTCACCATTAAAAAACTATATCCCGGTAATTGCCGCGGGTTCAAATGCCTCACCGGGCCGTCTCGCTCAGAAATACAAAGAAGGTGAAAAGCACACAATTTTACCTGTTATTAGAGGTGTTGTTAAAGATTTTGTATCTGTTTATTCGGCCCATTTCACGAAATATGGCTCGATCGCAGCAACTTTACAGTATTCCCCGGGCGCTCATTCTGATGCGTATTTAACCTATCTCGACCCAGATCAGTTGGAAGTGATGCACGCGACAGAGAGTTTGGGCAGTCACTATGCTTTTGGGAAATTGGATAATATTGAATTTATCCACACCGACGAACAGAAGGTCGATGAGATTTATTTGTATGTCACTTTGGGAGGCTGCCTTTGGTTTGATAACTCCTTTGTCACTCTTGCCGAAATAGAAAAGTATGATTGTGAGTTTTTAGACTTCTCGCAACCCGAGATACTTGCGAGATCATTTCAGATTCTGGGCGGCGCGGATGATCTCGATGGGTTTATTGCCAAACTAATTGCTACGCCAGAATTTCGAAGTGAGTGTACGCAAAGAATTAGGGAGCATGCTCGACCATTCGGTTATTCTGATGTTGAGTATCTTTTAGGTCATGGAGCGTAAGCCAAATGGAACGTGAGTTGGAAATACCACAGAAAACTACTGGACTATTAAATGTCCGACGGACTGAAAATCGCGATGGCTCAAAAGTCGATTATTTGGCTGTCCTCCATCCGGATGATTTGAAAAAATTAGGTAAAGGTAAATTCGGCGTAATTTCCTACGAGCATCCCATTTTTCAGCAAACCTTGAGGGTGCCGTGTCGAATAATGTCGGCGGAAAAATATATGGTTGGAATGCGGGCCAATAGTGCGGACGAATTAAAGGTTGGTGAAGTTGCTTTGGACCAGTCGTTTCGCAACGCTTTGGGCATGCGCTATCAATTTTCAGAGTTCCCACCCCATCCGCAAGTAACGGTAAGTCACCTTAGAATTAGTCGTTTCACCCATTGGGTTGAGAGGGCATCCATTTGGGTTTTTGGACGACGATATTTATTCCTTCGGGTGTGCCGTGCCTATGTTGACGATATGGAAAAGGAGTTTTGTCGCATTGAAAGAGATTCCATTGCGATATTGGGAACCGAATTTGGCGGTAAAATTCGTCTTGAGCATCCAAGTAAGCCACCTGCCGATGGCTCGTTTAAACTGAAGAGCATTAGAATTAAAACATATCAATGTTCAGAAAATATGTTGAATGACTAGGGGCAACAAGCGCGTCAACAAATTGTTCATCGTCAACAGTCAAACTAAACTCAGAAAAATCAAGGCAGGCTTCCCAATGCGCGTAGGTTCTTGGGCCCGCAATCGCCGAGACGACCTGGCTATTTTTCAGCACCCAATTGACGACAAAATTAATACTTGTGGTTTCCCTGAGTTCAGCATATTGCTCAATTATTTTTGCAATGCGTAGAGATTCGGGTCGATACTCTGTTTCCATAAATCGTTTTTCCGCACGAGCGGCACGGCTGTCTTCCGGAATATTTTCTCCGGTTTGATATTTTCCGGTTAAAACGCCCCGAGCCAAAGGGCTATACGGAACAATACCGATGCCAAAATGTGCACAAGCGGCAATTACTTCGATTTCAATATTACGGGTTAGAAGATTATAACACGGCTGATAGGCAATTGGTTTGGCCATACTGTGGCTGTCACATAAACCGCATACCTCAGCTATTCGCCACGCCGGATAATTGCTTAGACCAAAGCCTTTAATAAGGTTTTCATCCATTAATTCTGCAACGGTGGCGAGCGTTTCGGTAAGGGGCGTATTAGGATCATCGGCATGAAGATAATATAAGTCGAGGAAATCTGTATCGAGCCTTTGCAAGGTGCCTTCAAGGTTTTTGCGAATATAGGTATTATTCAATTTCACGTCCGATGAGGTGGTTGGCGATCTAAAACCCACCTTGGAAGCGACAATCCAATTTTCTCGATCAGAACCAATAGCAACACCGACAACTTCCTCAGACAGACCATCAGCATAGACATCTGCGGTATCAATAAAATTGACGCCAACATCTCTGGCTTTTTCTACGATTTTTTCGGCGGTCGTACTATTGGTCTGAGAACCAAAATTCATGGCTCCGAGACAGAGCACAGAGACATCCGGTCCCGATTGGCCAAGTTTTCTATATTCCAAATCGCACTCCCTTCGAAATACTTATGGGATATTGCCGATTTCAGTTTCTTCTTGCAAGTAGCGTTAGAATTAAAATGATCGGGCGGTTTTTTGGAAATTAAATCATCACGCCATGATCAAGCGCGAACTCGCGAAGCTTTTCGCGCAGGCTATGTTCGGAGACATCTTGCACGCTATCAAGGTAGCGCTTTAAGTCACTGGCCGAGAGGCTTCTGATCATTGTTTTTACCGGCCCGATGGACGAAGGCGCCATTGAAAGCGTGCGAAATCCAAGTCCAACCAACGCCATCGCATCCAGCGGCCGTCCGGCCATTTCGCCGCAGAGACTGATCGGCGTTGAAGTCGCGTCACATTGCTCAACCAGATTGCTGAGTAACCTTAGGGCAGCTGGTGATAACGTATCATAGCGATCTGCGATCTTCGGGCTGCCGCGATCACTGGCGAATAAGAACTGAAACAAATCATTGCTGCCGACAGAAATAAAATCGACCCGCTTTAACAAGGCGGGCATTTGAAAAGCCAGCGCAGGGACTTCAAGCATGGTGCCGACCTGGAGATTCTTAATCGGTGTCCGACCTTTTTTCTCAGCGCGGGCCAACTCAAGGTTGAGAATTTTGCGGGCGGCATCAAATTCGGCGATCTCGGTGATCATCGGAAACATAATAGATAGGTTTTGGCCCTGGGCAGCACGTATAAGGGCACGCAATTGATGGCGTAAGAGCGCCGGTCGGTCGAGCGATACGCGGATCGCCCGCCATCCCATCGCCGGGTTTTCCTCCGCTGCCGTATCCCAATAAGGCAGACCCTTATCACCGCCGACATCAAGCGTGCGAAACACCACGGGTTTACCGCCGGATTGTTCGATCACCCGCTCATAAAGCTCAGCCTGACGGTCAACGTCCGGAAAATCATGGCTGTTCATAAATGGTATTTCCGTGCGGTAAAGCCCAATTCCGTCTGCGCCAGTTTCCAACATATTTTGCATGTCGGCCAGCAGACCTGCATTGATGTGAAGGTCAACGCGAATGCCATCCTTGGTCTCTGCCGGAACGTCGCGAAGGGATGCATAAGCCGCCATGCGTTGGGCGCGGGCTGTTAAAGTATCAACAAAGGCCTGGTAGACATCTTCGGCCGGCCGAATATGAACTTGGGCGTTGTCACCATCGACAATAATGGTATCGCCGGTTTCGATTTTATCGAGGATTTCAGCAACTCTGCCGACAACAGGGATATCAAGCGCGCGGGCGACGATCGCAACGTGGGTGGTTGCGGATCCCTCTTCTAGAACCAGGCCGCGAAGGCGGGTGCGGTCATAGTCCAGCAGCTCAGCCGGTCCCATATTGCGGGCCATCAAAATAATGTTTTCCGGCAAATTGGCGGTGTCATTATTTTCTGGTATGCCGACTAAATGTTGGAGCAATCGATGGGCGAGATCATCAAAATCGTGGAGACGCTCGCGCAAATACCGATCCGTTTGTTTTCGAAAGCGCGCGCGTGTGTCATTGCGGACTTTTTCAACGGCTGCCTCCGCTGTCAAACCATTGGTGATGGCTTCGCCGATCCGGGCGAGCCAGCCGGCGTCTTCGGCAAACATTTTGTAGGTTTCGAGAATGTCGCGATGTTCGCCGCCTTCTGCGACATCCTTGGCTTCCAGCATTTCGTCGATGGCGCCGTGCATTTCGGCAACCGCTCGGTCGAGGCGTTGTTGTTCGGCCACGGGATCATCGGCAACGAGCTTTAAAATCTGGATGCGCCTTTCGTGGCGCACGGCTTCGCCGATCGCCAAGCCTCCATTGAGGCGAACACCATCCATTGTGATCGGCATGAAGGTAATGCTATCAACCGCATGAAGCTCATCCTGGCTTAGGATTTCACCACTGGCGATCAGTTCTGCGAGCACCATGGCAATGGTTTCGAGGGTCTCGACCTCTTCTTCGGTATAGGAACGCCCGGTCCTGTTCTGCACCGCCAGCACGCCGGTAATTCGGCCGCCGCGCAAGATGGGTACGCCGGCGAGAGATTGGTATATTTCTTCGCCGGTTTCGGGGCGAAAAACGTAATCCGGATGGCTCTGTGCATCTGCTAAAGTCAGCGGTCGGGATTGAGCAGCGATGTGGCCGATGAGACCTTCGCCGATACTCAGCCGGGTATTGTGAACAGCCTCGGGTGCCAGGCCGGTGGCAGCAAACAATTCCAAGACCTCGCCTGCCCGCAGAATATAGATTGAGCACACCTCAGCAACAAAATCGGATGCAACAATAGAAACAATGCGGTCAAGCTGTTCTTGGGCCGCCCCTGCGCCCGCCATAACATCGCGCAAGCGCGCAAGCAGGCGCCTCGATCCCGTCATGGTAGGTATTCGTGCCATCTTCAATCAGGCTCCGCTGTGTTTTGCCCCACTAGGCTTGTCGTACCCATTACGTCAGATTTAGCTCAATTGCACCTCGGCGCAAGTTGAACCAAGGCCCTAATAGGGCTCACTATATCGTTGTTTAGTCGGCGTCCAGGCCATAGGCGGTATGCAGCGCACGTATCGCCAATTCACCATATTCTTCGGCAACCAACACGCTTACCTTAATCTCGGATGTTGAGATGACTTTGATGTTGATGCCTTTATCGGCCAGCGTCTGAAACATTTTTTGCGCCACGCCGGCATGAGATCGCATGCCAACACCGACGACGGAAATTTTCACCACGTCGGAATCAGCAACGATTTCGCCGATACCGATTTCATCCTGTTTTTTCTCGAGCACTGAAACAGCGGTATCCAGATCAACCCGGCCAACCGTGAATGTCAAATCGGTTGTGTTGCCGTCTTCAGAAATGTTCTGCACGATCATGTCGACATTGACCGCAGCCTCGGCCAACGGGCCAAATATGGCCGCCGCGACGCCCGGCTGATCGGCGATTTTAAGCAATGTGATTTTTGCTTCGTCTTTACTTTGTGATATGCCGCTTACAACTTGTTGTTCCACAATCTCATCCTCGCTAACGACTATTGTGCCGGGGGTGTCTTCAAAGCTCGAGCGGACTTGCACTCGAACTTTATGATTCATGGCGAGCTCGACCGAGCGGGTCTGCAAGACCTTCGAGCCAAGCGATGCCATTTCCAGCATTTCTTCATAGGTTATTTTATCAAGTTTTTGGGCCTTGGCGACGATCCGGGGATCGGTCGTATAAATGCCGTCGACATCAGTATAGATGTCGCAGCGATCCGCGTTTAGCGCACCCGCAAGTGCGACAGCCGTCAAATCCGAGCCGCCGCGTCCCAGCGTGGTGATGCGGTTGGCGGGGCTGATGCCTTGAAAACCAGGTACCACGACAATTTCGCCATTTGCCAAACGCTTTTCAAGCTCGTCCGTCGCAATGCCTGTGATGCGCGCTTTGCCATGAATATCATCGGTCTCGATGGCAATTTGCCAGCCGAGCCAGGAGCGCGCTTGAATGCCCAATTCCTGGATCGCGAGCGCCATCAATCCGGCATTTGACTGTTCACCGGACGAGACCACGACATCGTATTCCCGGGCATCATACAGGCCGCCCATTTTATCGACATATTCGACCAGTTGATTGGTCACACCGGCCATTGCTGAAACCACGACGACGACCTGATTGCCGGCATCATATTCCGCTTTGGCGCGCAGCGCAGCGTTTTTAATACGCTCAATATCCGCGACGGACGTGCCGCCGAACTTTTGTACAATTCGTGCCATTTCAACTCTTACCATACCGATTTTCCGGTCTAACGCCCGGCAAATATTTCTGCCCGCACTCCGGTGATGACGGTCGCGCTTAACTGTCTGATTCCCATAAGAAAACCCCAAAAAACAGGGCTCTTTTGATTGCCGTCCGGTAAGCGCGCGTATACATACTCTTTCTCGGGCCCTTTTTGCAAGAGATGTGGTGTTTTTAGCGTGGTTTTCGGGTATGAAGGTTTCATGGCAACTTTAGCGCAGAAATCGAATGAAAATGGCACGGCCTCGGCAGAAGAGGTCGCGCATTTTGGCCGATTGGCCGATGAATGGTGGGATCCAGAGGGTAATTTTAAGTCTCTGCATCAGATCAATCCTCTGCGCATGACCTATATTCGCGATCAGCTTTGCGCGCATTTTAAGCGCGATCCAATGGACGTTCATTCACTGGGCGGATTGAAAGTGGTTGATATTGGCTGCGGCGGCGGTCTTATCTGTGAGCCGATGGCAAGGCTCGGTGCCGAAGTCACTGGCATTGATGCGACCTCTGAAAGTATCAGCGTTGCCGCGCACCACGCCGATCAAATGGGCCTCCCGATAAAGTATGAAAATAGATTGCCCGAAGATCTGGCAGCAAGCGGCGATACTTATGACGTTCTGATCAATATGGAAGTAATTGAACATGTTGCAGATATTGACGCGTTTATGTCTGCCTCGGCGGCCCTTCTTAAACCGGGTGGGATAATGGTAGGTGCGACGCTCAATCGAACGGTGAAGTCTTTGGCACTGGCAAAAGTAGCGGCGGAATATATTTTGCGCTGGGTGCCGGCCGGAACCCATGATTGGCGGAAATTTGTAAAACCGTCAGAATTCAGCCGTTTTCTGCGCGCATATGGGTTAGAGGTGACCGATCTCACCGGCATGCAACTGTCACCGCTCAGGGGCGGCTGGACTCTCTCAAAAAATCTGGATGTGAATTATTTTATTACCGCTAAAAAAGCGCTTTAAGAATTTTTGCGTTTCATTCCAGGAACTGGCATAACCGGAATATCCTCATCGAGGAGGTCTTCAACTTCGGATTTTGTCGCTTCGCCATAAATACCGCGCTCTTCTGAATCGCCGTGGTGGATGGCGCGGGCCTCATCGGCAAATTTATCCCCGACATAGTCGCAATTTTCTTCGACGTGTCTTTGCACCTTGCCAACCGCGTCCAAGATTTCACGTGCGACTTCAGAAGCGCGCTCATCGCTATGAGGGCCGCGCGAGATTGGCGTATCATGCTCCAAGCCTTTTTTGCGGGTCGAAGAGGAAAGCCTGGGCGCCATGATGGCTTTTTCAACAGATGTATCGGAACAGACCGGGCATTCAACATCGCCGCGTTTGGCTTGTTTGTCATAGCTGCCGCTGTCTTTGAACCAAGCTTCGAATTTATGGCCCTGGGAACATCTGAGATCATAGAGAATCATTGAAAAACCCTAGTGAAAATTTTAAGTCTTCACCCACATCGCTTTTTAAAGTGGGCGAGACATATAGTAGTTTACGGCGAATGCCAAGCTTTAGCCAGTTTTTACATGAATCTGTTAACATTTGGAAAATATGCAGATGAAACACCAATCGCAAGAGGTTCCTGCTCAGTGGGTGGAGAAATATGTTTCTCTCATTCCTGAAATTGGTCAAGTGTTGGACCTCGCTTGTGGCGGTGGCCGGCATAGCCGTTATTTGTTAGCCAAAGGGTATTCCGTGCTGGCGCTGGATAAAGATATTAGCGGGCTGGCCGATCTCGGCGGCGCACCAAATCTTGAAATCCTGGAATTCGATTTGGAAAATGGGAAGGCGTTTCCACTTAGGGACCGAAAATTTTCCGGCATCATTGTCGTCAATTATTTGTTTCGCCCGATTTTAGGCG
>CAJXJM010000038.1 GCA_913054205.1 uncultured Rhodospirillaceae bacterium | reverse complement strand
AAATCCGGCTTTGCGAGCGCCAATCCAACTCGCCCAGGATTTACCATCGCCCAGCATATGGCGCCGTAACTGGCGAGAGTATCTGACTTTCTGAACGAACTGATTGTCGTGAGCAACTTTTAGGGCAACCTGAGGCGCTTCAAAGCCAACCGCGCGGCGATAATTTTTGCGTTCGACAATTTCAGCATTCGCCGCATCGACTTTAAGGCGGCGCAAAACATGGCCGTTGTGGCTAATGTTTACCGTTATGATTTCCTCATCATACCAAGAAACACGAACCCCATGCTTTTCTGCGCCGATCCTCAAAAGATGGCTTTTAACGGCATGTTTCACGTCATTTAGAGATAAGTCTTCTTTATCCTGCGGCAGTTGAATCTGCGAGGTGCAGTTATTATCACTGTGCAGAGGCGAAACGATTTCCGCAATTGCTACCGGTGCAATAAATCCACCGATTCCCAAACCGACAATAATTCCTGCCAGCAAACCGTTTTTAGTCATTTTTTATTGTCCTTATATGTCTTGTTTATAAGGACCTAACGTAGGCAGGCGACCATTCCGTCGCCAGGGGTTAACGTGGTGTTATTGATAACGTTTATGTGAAGCATTAGCCGCTATATCTGAGTATATGAATGACAGCTTTGCCGTATTTTCGTTGATCGATCTGTTCGAATAAATCGGGCAATTCAATCAATTCTTTTGCTGACATCTCAACAATACAGATTGCTTTCTCCGCCAACCAATGATTTTCGAGAAGTGATTTAAGGGCCGGCTCGACAAGGTTCAAACCGTAGGGTGGATCGAGAAACACAAGATCGGCAGGCGAGGCTTTATGAGGCAAAGAACCCAATTCCGTCGCATCGCGTTTTTGAAGAATGGCGCGATTTGTTTCGCCTAATGTAACCACATTCTCTTCAATTATTTTGATCGCCTCCCGGTTATTGTCGACCAAGACCGCCTGGGCCGCCCCGCGTGACAAAGCTTCCAAGCCATAAGCGCCAGTGCCGGCAAAAAGATCGACAACAGTGAGGCCTTCAAATCCGCCCCCCAAGCGCGCGTTTAAAATATTGAAAACAGATTCACGAGCACGATCAGAGGTTGGACGCGTCGCCTGACCTTTCGGTGCTTTTAGGGAACGGCCTTTATTTCTTCCGCCGACGATTCGCAATTGGTTTCCCCGATTTTGCTTCTGGTTTTCTATCTGGCTTTTGGCGCGGCTTATTTACCGGATCGATGCCCGCAGATTTTCTTGGATCCCTACGTGGCCTGCTGGATTTTCTTTTTTTGTCTCGCTTGTCTGCTGGACGGCGCGACGTTTTTTCAGTCTTTTTCGCAAAACCGGCACGATCCCGCCCGCTTAGCTGGTCCTTTAAGACCTTGCCTCGAACTTCCTCAACTTCACCTTTTTCGAGTTTCCCGAGTTGGAATGGGCCATAGGAGATGCGAATCAATCGGCTCACAGACCAGCCGAGATGTTCCATGACCCGGCGAATTTCACGGTTTTTGCCTTCAATCAGTGAAACCGTCAGCCAGGCATTGGCACCTTGCTGGCGATCAAGCTCAGCTTGAATAGATTTATAGCGTATACCGTCTACGGTAATGCCGTTGATCAAATCCTCGAGGGTTTTTTGGTCTGGCCGACCATGGATACGCACCCGATACCGCCGAAGCCAGCCACTTGCCGGAAGCTCCAATTGGCGCGCCAATTCGCCGTCATTGGTGAGCAACAACAAGCCTTCAGAGGTAAGATCCAAGCGTCCAATCGAAATTACGCGCGGCATGTCACCAGGCAGGCTATCAAACAAAGTCGGACGGCCCTCTGGATCACTATGCGTCGTCAGCAATCCAGCCGGTTTATGATAGCGCCATACCTTTTGCGCCGCGGCACCGGGTAGTGGCTCGCCGTCAACAACAATGGAATTGGCAGACGTAACCGTGATCGCAGGGCTCTCCAACACTTTACCATCAAGTTTAACGCGGCCTTCGGCAATCCAGCGCTCGGCTTCACGCCTCGAACACAAACCGGCCCTCGCAATCACCTTGGCGATGCGTTCCGGTTTGCCGATCTTCTCTGGGTTTGTTTTAGCGCGCGGCATCGACAAAGGCTGCAAAAATCCGGCTGTCACCAGGATCAATTTCAAATTCAGGATGCCACTGAACGCCGAGACAAAACTTTTGGCGGGGCGCTTCAATACCTTCAATCACGCCGTCCGACGTCCGCGCATTTATAATTGCCGAGCCGGACACTGCTTTTACCGCCTGATGATGGGCAGAATTTACGTTCATTTCAGTCGAACCGACGATGTCATATAATAATGTGTCTTTCTCCACCATCACCATGTGCCCTGCCTCATCGCGAGGATTTGGCTGTTCATGCGCAAGAGGTGCAGCGATCTCGTCTGGTATGTGTTGGATCAGAGTGCCGCCTAAGACAACGTTCAAAAGCTGTTGCCCCCCGCAGATACCGAGAATGGGCATATCCAGTTCCAAGGCACCTCGGGTGATGTCGGTTTCAAATTGAGTGCGATCCGTTTTTAAGGTGACAGTCTCGTGGGTCGTGTGATCACCATACATTTCCGGATCAACATCAAAATTTCCGCCCGTGATGATCAGCCCATCAATGACATCGAGATAGCTGCCGATCAGGCTTGGCTCTTGCGGTAAAATGACGGGTACACCACCGGCCTTAACGACGACGCTGGCATAGTTTTCCCGAAGCGCATACCACGGAAACTTCGAATACCCGCCATCTGACGCATCTTCGGAATCGAGAGTGATGCCAATCAGGGGCTTTTGGGATCCATTGCTCATGACGCCAGTTTAGTTTGCCGAGGACTCTCGCGCAATCATTCGATACTTGATTTTCAGTCCTCTGTTCGCCACCCTGCCGTCCATGACCACAAACTATATGGAAATAGCACTCGAAAATGCCAAAAGAGCCGCCGCGCAAGGTGACGTGCCGGTCGGCGCTGTCCTTATTGATAATCGCACCGGAGACATCCTGGCCGAGGCCGGAAACCGCACCGAAGAGCTCAACGATCCAACAGCGCATGCTGAAATGCTGGTGATCCGAACGGCAACTGAGAAAGTGGCGTCCCCGAGATTAGAGAACTGCGATTTATATGTGACCTTAGAGCCCTGCCCGATGTGTGCGACGGCGATTTCTTTTGCCCGGGTTCGGCGTTTGTATTTTGGTGCCTTTGATCCCAAAGGCGGCGGTGTGGAGCATGGTCCTCGTATTTACGAGCAGCCAACCTGCCATCATGCACCTGAAGTTTATAGCGGTATCGAGGAAATCCGCTGTGCCGCATTATTAAAAGACTTTTTTGGAAAACGACGCTAGTTTGATTTACCATGACAAAAACACCGCCTAAAAATAAAGAATCGAAGCTTACAAAAACCTATATTGATGGGACTTGGCACGATGGCTCACCGCCGGTGCTGGCGCCTAACAGTCAGGCAATGTGGTTGTCGTCGATTGTTTTTGATGGTGCGCGAGCCTTGCAAGGTCACTTGCCAGACCTTGATCTCCATAGCGCACGTGTCAATCAATCTGCAATTGAGCTTGGCCTCGCCCCCACCCATACGACCGAAGAGTTAATTGCTTTGTCGAAAGAAGGCGTCGCGATGTTCCCGGATGATGCTGAACTCTATATCTGTCCAATGTATTATGCCGAAGATGGTTTTATCACGCCGATTCCTGAAAGCACCAAACTTGTGCTCTCCATATATGAGGCGCCGCTGCCGGAACCTACTGGTTTTCGTGCTTGCAGATCTTCGTTTCGGCGGCCGTCGCCGGATATGGCACCGACCAATGCAAAGGCCTCCTGTCTCTATCCAAATGTTGCCCGAAGTGTCACCGAAGCGCGCGAAAAAGGCTTTGATTGCGGCGTCGTCCTGGATCCTGACAACAATGTCGCCGAATTTTCCTACGCCAATTTATTTTTTGCCAAAGATGGTGTTGTTCATACACCGGTTGCAAATGGCACATTTCTAAATGGCGTGACCCGCCAGCGTGTCATTCAATTGCTGCGAGACAATGGTGTTAAAGTTCAGGATCGCAGCATTGACTACAAAGAACTTGGAAAGGCGGACGAGCTTTTCAGTACCGGTAATTATTCAAAACTCATGCCTTGTGTGGGCCTGGACGAGCGTGAGCTTCAGCCAGGGCCGCTTTATCAAAAAGCGCGCGAGCTCTATTTCGATTTTGTTGAGCGGAGTTGATGAACGGTCAGACCTCCTACGATTACATCATCATCGGCGGCGGATCGGCGGGATGCGTGCTCGCAAATCGCCTCAGTGAAGATCCAAATGTCTCGGTTTGCTTGCTAGAAGCAGGTGGCCCCGACCGCTCTCCCTTCATTCATGTACCGTTAGGATTGGCACGTGGCATGATGGTTCCGGCGTTTAATTGGATGTTTATGTCCAAACCTCAAGAGCGATTGAGAGATCGCCAGATTTTCATGCCACGCGGCAAAACGCTCGGTGGGTCCAGTTCCATCAACGGCATGATCTATATTCGCGGCAATCAGCAAGATTATGACAATTGGGCCGCCGCTGGAAATCAAGGCTGGGGCTGGCGTGACGTTTTGCCTTATTTTGTTGTGTCAGAAAATAATGAAACCTATGGAGAAAACCCTCGGCACGGAACGGGGGGTCTGCTTAATGTCACTTACATAAATCCGCCGAACCCAGTCCTTGAAACATTTTTTGATGCAGTCGAGAATTTTCAATATCGCCGCAATCCGAATTTCAACAGCGGTATCCAGGAAGGCTTTGGCCTCTATCAGGTCACGCAGAAAAATGGCAGACGGCACTCAACCGCGACCGCCTTTTTGAAACCGGCAAAAAACCGCAAAAACCTTACCATCATTACGGATGCGCTTGTGGCAAAGATAAACGTTGAAAATGGCACGGCCTCAGGAATTGATTTCATCCACAAAGGGCAAAGCCGATCTCTGATTGCCAATAAAGAAGTGTTGCTATCTGCTGGATCAATCGTGTCCCCGAAAATTTTATTGCAATCCGGCATAGGTCCCGGTGCGGAACTCCAAAAGCTCGGTATACATACGGTGCTTGATCTACCGGGCGTCGGCAAAAACCTGCAAGATCACGCCAATGCTATCGTTCAGCACAAGACCAAAAGCCGCGTTCTATATGGCATGAGTTGGGGCGCTGTCCCACGCCAAGCTTTGAGTGTGTTTGAATATTTATTTTTTCGGCGAGGTATGTTTGGCAGCAATATGGTTGAAGGTGGCGGTTTTATGAAGACCAATCCCAATATCGCTCATCCAGATATCCAGTTCATTTTGACACCTGGCTATCGGAAAATGGGAGAAATTGTCTCGGCGGGACACGGCTTCCAATTATCCGCGATTTTGCTCAGACCAAAAAGCCGGGGAGAAATCACACTGACCAGCGCAGACCCACAGGATAATCCTGTAATTGATCCAAAATTTTTTGCAGAGGAAAGCGATTTAGACACACTCCTCTTAGGTCTCAAAGAGGCGCGAAAATTTTGTAGCGCCAAAGAAATGAACATCTATAACGGGTTTGAACTACTTCCCGGAGAGGACGTTAAGACTGACGCCCAACTCCGCGACTATGTGCTAAACACTTCGTCAGCAATATTTCATCCTGTCGGCACCTGCAAAATGGGCTCAGACAGATTGGCCGTCGTTGATGATCGATTGCGGTTACGAGGAATTGAAGGATTGCGTATCGTTGACGCCTCAATCATGCCAACCATCATCAGCGGCAATACCAATGCACCAACCATCATGATTGCTGAAAAAGCTGCGGATATGATCAAAGAAGATGCTCGCCGCTAGCCGCCGAACCGCGGTTCCGGCACGCCTTGGATGCCGAGACCGCTTACTTTAAATACAGAGCCCGCCCCAAATTGCGGCTTGGTTTCAACGACGAAAGTGTCGTGATGCTCGGCACCGGGATGATCAATCCTGGCCATTGAAGTAACATAGATCTCATCTAGATTATCGCCGCCAAACATGACGCTGGTGACGTTTTTAACCGGCATGCCGATGCGGCGCTCTTCGATACCGTCCGGCGTGCGGCGGACAATCTCGCCGGTAACCAGCTCTGCTGTCCATACGCAACCTTCTGCATCTACGGTGGAGCCATCACATACACCAGCGATGTCTTTGGTCGAGACAAATTCGCGCTGGTTTGATAGCGCGCCGGTCTCAATGTCATAGTCATAGGCCCACATGATGTCCTGAAAGGTGCAAGTGACATAAAATGTTTTGTCATCCGGCGACCAACTCGGTCCATTGGTGCAAATAATGCCGCCGCCAATTTGACTGACGGATAAATCCGGATCAAGTCGCCACAGCCCGCAAATATCAAGCTCTTCCTGATCATCCATACCGCCAGCGACAAATCGACCGCGGCGATCCACCTTGCCATCGTTCAAGCGTGTACGCGGCTGATCCTCTTCAATTTTATGAATGAGTTCGAGCTTTTCGCTGTCAAAATCATAGAAATAAAAGCCGTCATCGACCGCCATCACCAGGCCACCGTCTTTGCGCAACGCGAGCGCGCCAATGTCATGGTCTGGGATCGAGCGGGTTTCAACTTTGCCGGATCGTGGATTGAGCCGAAATATATTGTCTTTGCCCTTGCGCCGTCCGGTGCCGTCGACCCAATAGAACATGCCGCTTTCAATATCCCACAGTGGGCTTTCGCCAAGATAATTTTCGCATTCCACCACGCGTTCGATCTTATAAGTCATTTTTTTTATTTCCTTATTTAAGGTTCCAGATACCAGAATCGCAACAACGAAGGCTAATTGCGACTCAGGTACCAGGAAGCTTTGCCCAACGCAAGAATCGGAGTGTTTATCGCGGTGCTATCCGATATGAAGACCGTCATGAAACACAGTATGAATTATAGAGAATGGTCACTTCTGCTGGCCTGTTCGCTTTTTTGGGGCGGGTCCTTCTTTTTTGTCGAAGTGGCTTTGCAAGGACTACCGCCATTTACGCTGGTATTCCTGAGGGTTGGGATAGCTGCCCTTGCACTGATCACAGCTGCCCAATTCTAAAAATCAAATTGCCGCGCTCGAAGACAGTTCTTGTCGGCTTTTTGGTCCTTGGCCTCACCAATAACGCCATACCATTTACATTGATCGCTTACGGTCAAACCCAAATTTCAAGCAGTCTCGCCTCAATCCTCAATGCGACCATGCCGATCTGGACCGTCATCATTGCGCATTTTTGGACAGTAGATGAAAAATTGACGATGAACCGAGTTGCTGGCGTGGTATTTGGGCTCATCGGCGTCGGCGTGATGATGGGGCTCGACGCCTTTGAAAAATTTGGCGTCGCGTCACTTGGACAATTTGCAATTCTTGGAGCGACATTTTCGTATGGAATCGCTGCGGTCTATGCACGACGCTTCAAAGCATGGGGCATTCCGCCGATGGCAATTGCGACAGGACAACTTTGCGCCTCTTCACTCATGATATTGCCGATCGCACTTCTGGTGGATCAGCCTTGGACACTAGCTATGCCTGGCGCAGATATATGGCTAGCCATCCTAGGTTTTGCCGTGCTGTCTACGGCACTGACTTATTTTCTATACTTTAAATTTATCGAATCTGCGGGTGCCACAAACGCCTCTTTGGTGACATTAATCGTGCCGGTAACGGCGATATTTCTCGGTGTTTTTGTATTGGAAGAAACGCTTGAGACCAAACACATGATGGGCATGGCGATCATCGCCTTCGGCCTCGTTGCGATTGACGGCAGATTATTTAGGAAAAACCACCTCTAGTCCCTCCATAGCACTTAGACAAATTAAAATGGAGAGCTAGAAATGAAAAAATTTATCGTGTCCGTCCTGGAGACGAATTAAGACTCTCACCATCCAGGACCTTCTGGATCAGCGCTTTGGTTTCCTCAAGGCCATAAAGTGCAATGAAGGAGCCCATGCGCGGGCCGGTGGATTGGCCAAGCAAAATCTCATAGAGGCATTTGAACCAGGCTTTGAGGTCTTCAAAGTCATGGCGTTTGCCGACTTCGTAAACTTCTGTCTGAATGTCAGAACCTTCGGAGCCTTCCGGCAGCGTGCCTAGTGTTTTGAGCAAATCCTCCAGAGCAGCACGCTCCATATCATCTGGGGTGCGATATATTTTGTTGGGCTTGATGAAATCCTGAAAATAATTGATCGCGTATTCGGTCAGTTTATCTAAGGTCGGCGCATTTTCCGGCGTGGCTTCCGGCACATAGCGGGAAATGAAGTGCCAGAGGACAGCTTTGTCTTCGGTGTTCACGACAGAGGCAAGATTGAGCAATATATTGTACGAAATATGCGCATCTTCAACTGGCGGCGTGCCGTTATGAATATGGAAAGCGGGGTTGCTCAACTGGGTTTTGGCATCCTGCTCGGGAAACTTTGAGACATGCTGGAGATACTCATCAACATTTTTAGGGATGACGTCAAAAAACAGGCGCTTCGCTTGCGTTGGTTTTTGAAACATAAACTGGCTGAGCGACGCCGGCGGTGCATAGCGCAGCCATTCCTCCATCGAAATACCATTGCCGATTGATTTGGAAATCTTGCGACCTTCATCGTCCAAAAACAGCTCATAGGTATAGCTTTGCGGCGGTGAAGCGCCAAGAATGCGAGTGATCGCAGACGACAACTTCACCGAATCGATCAAATCCTTGCCCGACATTTCATAATCAACGCCGAGCGCAACCCAGCGCATTGCCCAATCGACTTTCCATTGCATTTTACAGGCACCGCCGGTAACTGGCGTCGTCACTTCTTCGCCGTCTTCGTCTTTGTAGGTAATCGTGCCGGCATTCACATCATGGGCGATCACGGGGACCTGAAGGACCACACCGGTTTTAGGAGAAACTGGCAAAAACGGCGAATAGGTCGCCCGGCGCTCTTCACCGAGGGTCGGCAAAATAACATTGGTGACTTTTTCGTAATCTCGCAGAATTCGCAGGAGCGTCTCATCGAACTCGCCTGATTTATAGGTCTCTGTCGAAGATTTAAACTCATAGTCAAATCCGAACTGATCCAGAAACATCTGCAGGCGCGCATTATTGTGCTCGCCAAAACTATTGTGAGTGCCGAAAGGGTCCGGAATTTGCGTCAATGGTTTGCCGAGATGCTGTGCCAGCATTTCCTTTTCCGGGACATTTTCCGGCACTTTGCGGAGGCCATCCATGTCATCTGAAAAAGCAATGAGCTTGGTCGGAATATCACTTAAGATTTCAAAGGCTTGGCGTACCATTGTAGTGCGCGCCACTTCGCCAAAGGTACCGATATGGGGCAATCCTGAAGGGCCATAGCCGGTTTCAAATAAAACGTAGCCTTTTTCCGGGCATTTGTTTTTGATTCGCTTTAAAATCGCGCGGGCCTCTTGAAACGGCCAGGCTTTTGCGTCCTTTGCGAGTTCTTTTAATTCGTCAGAAATTGGCATTTTACTCATCCACCTTAAGGGAGAGCGGAAACTAGGTTGCGAAAAGCGCAACGTCAACGGATATTTGTCGCGATTTTCGAAACTTTGTTGGTGCGATTTGAGATCGAGCGTTATTATGCGGCGATGGATCAAGCACTCCCTTCTCCGCCGCAAATACGCCTGCCGAATGCACCGGTTCTGATTGCCGATCATCGCGGCGCGGCCATGCTCACCACCGATGGGGAATTGATCGCACTAGATCGCGGCCAAGCGATCCGCCAGGCCCAGGAAACGCCGCCGATATTGTGTCATATGAAAGCAACGGCGCGCTATTTGCAGACCCAGGATTTTCCGGCGTTTGATCTGTTGGAATTGTTCGCATTTGTACGCCCGGCTCAATTCGCGGTGCCTACGCCGAGAGGCCTTGCTGATGCATTTGAATTAGATAGACCTGACACGGCGGAGGAAGCGGCTGAGACGCTATTGACCATTGCACATGCGTTGTTAAGTGAACTTCTGAAGGCTGATCGACACGCCTACACGCTGGCCTGGGGGATGGCCCGCGCTGGCTGGGCTTGGGGGCCCGCGGTGTTGGGCGTGCTCGAGGCCAACAAACCAAAACGCATGGCAAACAACGCGCTCGAAGGTTTCAAAGTGTGGAACCGCTTGTCTGAATGGGAAGAAAGCGCGCCGGAGCCGCCCGCAGGTCATTTGCCGGTTGATGTGAGCGAAGCAACAGATCGTCTTGAAAGGCTATTAGGTGCAGATTCTGAAGAGCGCCCGCAACAAAAGGAATACGCGATTGCGACAATCGGCGCTTTTGCACCTTCTGAAAGCACCGGCGCACCGGTGACGGTTATAGCCGAGGCTGGTACCGGTGTCGGTAAGACTCTCGGCTACATCGCTCCCGCCAGTGTCTGGGCGGAAAAAAATGAAGGACCGGTCTGGATATCGACTTACACTCGAAATCTGCAACGTCAATTGGATGGAGAGTTGGATCGGCTTTACCCAGACCCGATAGAAAAAACACTCCGGGCGGTTGTCCGCAAAGGCCGCGAGAACTACCTCTGTTTGCTCAATCTGGAAGAATCCATTGGCCAAGGCTCCGCCAATCAAACGTCTGGAAATTCCAATACAGATCTTATCACCTTGGGTCTGGTTGCCCGCTGGGCTCAGGCAACCCGCGATGGCGATATGATCGGCGGCGATTTTCCGGCCTGGCTTTCGGATTTGATGGGACGGCGGCGGACAGTTGATCTTACCGACACGCGCGGCGAATGCGTCTACTCAGCTTGCAGTCATTACGGCAAATGCTTTATCGAGAAATCTGTCCGGCGCGCCCGGCGAGCACATTTGGTGATCGCCAATCATGCGCTGGTAATGGTCCAGGCGGTTCTCGGGGCAGATGATATTCATCGCCCGACCCGTTATATCTTTGATGAAGGACACCACCTCTTTGAAGCGGCAGATAGTGCTTTTTCAGCCCATCTTACCGGCGTTGAAGCCTCCGACCTCAGGCGTTGGGTCATGGGGGCTGAGGGACGGCGTTCGTCACGCGCGCGCGGTCTGAAAACTAGAATTGAGGACCTAATCTCCGACAATGACGACGCCATGGCGGCGCTGTCGCATACGCTGGCGGCGACGCGCGTGCTCCCCAATCAGGGTTGGCAGGAACGCATTGCCGGCGGCAATCCACATGGCCCGGCAGAAATATTTTTGGGACTAACCCGCGGGCAGGTTTATGCCCGAGATCCAAATGCTGAAGGACCTTATGATTTGGAGACCTCCGCTCATCCACCTGTTGAAAATTTAGTGAAAGCCGCTAAAGAACTGGCCGATGCACTCGGTGAAATTTCCAGGCCCGCGAAGAGACTTGTTCAAATTCTCACCGACAAACTCGATGATGAAGCAGATGAACTCGACACCTCGACCCGTCAGCGCATCGAAGCAGTGGCGCGTAGTTTGGACCGGCGTTGCATCACTCAAATAAATGCTTGGTGCAATATGCTTGAGAATCTTGCCGATGATACCCCGGAAGACTTTGTCGATTTCATGTCGGTTGAGCGCTATCAGGGTCGAGACTATGACACCGGCCTTCATCGCCATTTTGTTGATCCAACCAAACCTTTTGCCGAGCAAGTTTTGGATGCCTCGCACGGTGCGCTAATTACCTCTGCGACACTTCGGGATGAAGACAATTGGGACGCGGCAACAGCCCGAACCGGCCTTGACTACATGGCTGCGCCACCATCACAGATAGCCGTGCCATCGCCTTTTGATTATGCCAATCAAACGCGGGTCTATGTCGTCAGCGATATAGATAAAAACAATCCAGACCAAACCGCAGCCGCTTACCGGGAATTGATGGCCGCGAGCGGCGGCGGCGCGCTTGGGCTATTTACCTCAATCGCCAGATTGCACCAAGTTCACCAACGTCTTGCCGATGCACCCGAAATGGACAATCTGGTGCTGCTCGCTCAGCATGTCGATCCGCTCGATACGGGAACGCTGGTCGATATTTTCAGAGCCGAGGAAAATGCCTGCCTGCTGGGCACGGACGCTGTGCGGGACGGCATTGATGTGCCGGGGCGGGCGCTTAGGCTGGTGGTGTATGACCGGGTTCCCTGGCCGCGCCCGACAATTCTCCACAAAGCCCGCAAAGCAGATTTCGAAGCCAAACATTCAGGTGTGCGTTATGACGATATGTTGACACGCCTTAGACTAAAACAGGCATTTGGACGCCTCATACGCAAGGCAGATGACCACGGCGTATTTGTCATGCTGGACCGCGCCATGCCGTCGCGCCTCAAAGGCGCGTTTCCGGAAGGCGTCGAAATTCACCGGCTCGGATTGGCCGACGTGATTAAAGAGACAAAAG
>CAJXJM010000037.1 GCA_913054205.1 uncultured Rhodospirillaceae bacterium | reverse complement strand
TCGCCAATTATTTCGGTGAGCCGGAATTCGACATTCATATGAATATCTTCAAGTTCGGTTTTAAACTCAAATGACCCATCTTCAATTTCGCTTAAAATTTGGCCGAGCCCATCATTTATCCGGTCGCCATCTTCGGCCGAAATTATGTTTTGCTGAACCAGCATTGTTGCATGGGCTTTGGACGCAGTAATGTCTTGGGCATACATCCGCTTATCGAAATCAATGGACGCGTTGATGCGTTCCATGATTTCAGACGGCCCACCGTCGAACCGGCCACCCCAAATGGCGCTGGAGACTGTATCTTTTTTGCTCGTTTTACTCATCGCTCAAACACATATATCTGTTGGAAATCGCTATTCCCGTTAAAGAACGCGCTATTCTGGTCATATCCGCTCAGCAATCAAGAGGCAATCAGCGGTAATGCTATGGAATTTATACAGAATTTGGAGTGTAAACGGAGGAAATTGAGAAAATTAGGCCTTTTTGGTGAGTTTCACTAATTTTGCGGCTTCTTCTGCTTCTTCTTTCTGGACCTGCTTGAGATTTTTATACCAGGACAGAATGTCATCTTTTTGACCGCGCCATTTTAACGCGACAATAGCGCCGACCGAATCTTCCTTATCTTCATCGAGAGTATCTCCCGACAAAAGATTGTAAAATTCTTCAACAACAGGTTTGAGATAGGTTGGTGCAAATTGAGGCTCGCGTAGTATGATTTTTGAGAAATCGGTAAACTCTTCGCGGAATACTTCCATAAAAAGTTTTAAGAACGGCATTTTGAGCCTAATGAGTACGGGCAGGCTTTCCATCGACATATCCGCAACACTTTCGTCGAGAGCCCAGACAAAATTTTCGTGGACGCCAAGTATTTCGGCTATATATTGCTGGTCACGCGCAAAAAAATCAAAAACGCGTTTTTTGGCGGTTTTAAATATAAAATCAAATTTGGCCTTCGATTTGATTTGTGCCATGCCGGCAATGGCTTGTGGCTTCACTCTCAGGATTGTTTCAAAACGCTCATCCGTAAGTTTTCTAACGGAGGCTATTTCGCCTGGATTTAAACCGGAAACAACGACTACCTTCTTGGGGGTATCTAGATACAACAAAGTCTCGCCGAGCGCCTGGTAGTGTTCACGCTGCATTTTGTTGTAGGCATCAACCAAAGGGAGTTGCCACGCATAAATCAAAAAAGGTTTAAGCTCAGCTAGTTTATCGGCACCTTCGTTTATGACATCCTGCCCGCTGTCATCATCATCTTCTTCGGCTTTTTTATTGCTGAAGAGACCAAATCTTTTTTTCTTTTTCTTTTTAACTTTCTCTTTTTTGGGTTTTTGCGATGTTACGAATATTTTACTGGCGCAGGTGTATACCAGCATGCGTTCTAATTCACCGAGCGTAGCACCACACACGAGGGGTGTTTCCATATCAAAAATACGTTTGCCGCATTCGTTGACAAATAAAACTTTGCCGATATCAAGATTTTCCCGAAGCACTTCGAGAAAATTTTGCATCAATTTAGGCGTAAATATGATGTCGCGATATTCTACTTTTGCGTCAATTAAACCTTTTTGCTTCAGGCGCGCCAATAGGAATTTGGCATCGGCCAACACGATTTTTCGCATTTCGGTGTCCAAGTTGACTATTTGAGGAAAGGCAATTTCCTCTGAGTTGTCTTTGGGCATTACGCTCGCCTCTTGTTCATCTGTTCATCCAAGGTCGCATTTGCCAAACCATGTGTGATTGGCACAACTCAATATTTGGATTGATGAGGCGATTTTCAATGAAATTTTTGATGTAGGAGAGATGGTTTTAGTGGTTTACCCTAGGCTTTTTTGGGGAAATCCAGCGTCATTTAGTCAAAAAGTGCGTCGATATCGTCCTGACCGATGCCTTCACCCGAAAGCGCCGGGCCGTTGAGAAGATTTTTGTCTTCATCGGTTTCGTCAGCGACTGAGGCTTCAATTTCGGCAATATCGTCTTCGCCCCATATCTCGATCATCGCATTGATACGATCTTCAACATATTTGAGGGCGTTAACAACTTTGGTAATGCGTTGGCCGGTGAGGTCCTGAAAATTACAGGCTTCGACCATTTTTAACGTCAATTCCATAATTTCATCTGCGGCTTGGCGATCTTCTGCGGTCTCAGTACTGAGTTGAAGTTTTTCAGCCAATTCGTCAATTTTTTCAGTTGATTCCAAGATGACATTTGTCGCATCTTCGGTCGCCTGTACCACAGCATCCAATTCAGTGCTGGCTTTAAGGACCTGATCGCCGCCTTGAGTACCGCCTTGCATGGAGCGAATTTCTGCTTTGGTTTCCTGGATAGAGCGCGACAGCGCACGAAGTTCATTTTTCATAGCTGAGGCGGCTTCGGAATCCTGTTCCGGTTGTTCTTGTTCAGATAGATCTTTGGGAGCTTCGGCGGGTTGAGGCGTTTCCGCGGCGGCTTGAGCATTTTTCCGCATGATGATTTGTAGATCTAAGATAGCAGACAATAACTGCGCATTACTGACACCATTAACGGTTTGCTGTGGAATAGCTTCTGCATCGGGCCGCTCAAAGACGTGCTGAGGCAGTTCTTGGCCCTTTTCCTTCATCATCTTAATTTCGGCGCTAAACAGCTTTTTGGTTGGGGTGCCAGCCATAAATGTTCCTCGATAACAATATTTTTTATATTAAATTATAAATATTCCACGACTATCAATGGCTTAGCTCCTCCACAGCCATCGATGAAAATTGGTATTTATTGTTCATTGATACTTGAAATGTGGCTATTTATATATGGAAATTCAACAAGAAAGGCAATATCTCACAAATTAATTGGGAAATTTGGGTTTATCTGAGTTCCCATATTTTGTTGTCTCGATAAGCCATTTTTTGGTTTCTTCATCCAACATCGGCGAAAGCGCCTTTCGAACTTTCTCATGATAGCCATCGATCCAGTCCAATTCTCCTTGATTTAGAAGATTATTATCGATCAATGTCAGGTCGATCGGCGCGAGAGTCAACGTTTCAAAACAATAGAGGGGACGTTCCGCATTATCCGGGGCTGATGCTTCGACGACGGCGACAAGATTCTCGATGCGAATACCGAATTCGCCGGATTTGTAATATCCAGGTTCGTTGGAAACAACCATTCCAGGTTCTAAGGCGACACGGCTCGGCATTTTAGATATTCTGTGAGGTCCCTCATGCACGCCCAAAAAGCTACCGACGCCATGACCCGTACCGTGATCGTAATCGATGCCAGCCTGCCACAATGATGAGCGGGCTAAAATATCGAGCTGTGAGCCACTGGTTCCCTCAGGAAATACCGCGCGGGCCAATGCAATATGACCTTTCAAAACGCGGGTAAACCGGTCTTTCATTTCGGCACTTGGAGTGCCTATCGCGATCGTTCGGGTCACATCGGTCGTGCCATCCAGATATTGAGCACCGGAATCCACCAAATAGAGGGAGTTTTGATCGAGTTTTCGATTGCTTTGTTGGGTGACGCGATAATGGACAATAGCGCCATTTGGACCCGATCCTGAAATAGTCGGGAAGCTCAGTCCTTGAATATGTTCTCCTTCGCGGCGGAATTTTTCCAATTGCTCGGCGGCGGACATTTCGCTCAGCTCGCCTTTGGGAGCGTTTTTATCCAACCAGGCCAAGAACCGGGTTAACGCGACGCCGTCCCGAAGATGTGCTTGGCGCATGCCATTCAACTCAACCTCATTTTTTCGGGCTTTTGGGAGCTGGCAGGGATCGGTGAGGCGTTGAATGATGCCACCGGACTCTTTGATCTTCTGGGAAATGATTTCAGCTGCTGACATAAGGTCGATGCCAACTTTGAGTTTTTTGCTGCCGAGGTGCTGCAAGGCCGACAAAAATTCTGCCCGCGGATGAAGCGTGACGTCATCGCCTAGCGTTTCAATGACACTGTCCGTGAATTTGCGGAGGTCGCTATAGATATCCAGGCTGGAATCCGCGTGGATGATACCAAAAGCCAGTGAGAATGGCGTATAGGGCACATCACCGCCGCGCATATTGGAGAGCCAGGCAATCGAGTCTGGTGCGGTTAGAACAAAGGCATCTACATTTTCGCTTTTCAGTATCTCAGAAATTTCCTGGCGCTTATCGGCAGATTTGCTGCCGGTAAAACTGCTATCGAGAAGGTGGGCAGGCGTTAATGACGGCGGCGGCTGGCTCGCCCATACAGCGTCAACCGGATTAGTGCTTACCGGCGTTAATTTGCCGCCTGCTTTCTCACACACGCGCCGCAATCTGCCGACGCCATCGGCAGTGTGCAGCCAGGGATCAAATCCCAGCTCTTCGCCAGCGTTTAAATTGTCCGCAATCCAATTATCTGCCGGCGTATCGACGAGGTGATTGATTTCGAAGTGATCACTATCGACCTGTTCGCCTGCTTGTAGGGTGTAGCGGCCATCAACAAAGATTGCAGCCTTTGAAGCCAGAACAACAGCCAAACCGGCGGAGCCGGTAAATCCGGTCAACCAAGTCAATCGTTGCGCATTTTTTGGGACATACTCACCTTGGTGTTCATCCGCTAACGGGATAATAAAGCCATCGATACTCTGGGCTTTCATCTCTTTCCGTAAATCAGCAAGGCGATTGGCCGATGGCCACGGACCTGTCCCGGACTTGGTTAAACCATCATCGGTTTTACGGGCGAGAGCCAGTTCTGACGACAATAGACCGGCTAATTCTGGCTGGACCGAGCTGCCAATAAGCCTGTGCCAGACATCGGGCGCGCCCATGGCACCATTCGGCTCTGGCGAAGCGGCAACACCATTGATGATGTCCCTAACTTCGTCGATGGAATGATCGATATTATGATCAAATAGGGCCTGTTCCAGCGCACCGAGTGTCGGCTTATCCATGACAACAATCTTTAAGTAATTCGGTTTTTCATTGGCGTTAGAATATCACGAGCCAAGTGAGGGGTCGAGCGACTCGCTAATTTTGCCTCTTGAGTGCTACCTCGCCGATACTTTTCGATAGCCTTTTCCAGATAGGCAGCTGGTAAAAAATGAATAGCGTTTTTTGCGCGCGTCATGGGCTGCAAATTGAACTTGAAGCTCGTCCCGGTTTCGAAAACTGGAATCGTTCTCAATATCTAATTGGCGGCCGATCAAAGTACTCGCCCGCTGTTTGCAGACCGCTATATCTGAAGACCATTGATCTTTGGGTTTGGAAGAGTGCTGCCAATTTTCTGACCTGCCGCTACAGCTCGCCAAAAGGCCAACCAAAATGACAGCGCTCAAAGCCAGTTTCATCTTTGGTGGCATCTTAAATTTGCTTTTGTCAGTTCTGTTCGCCATTCGATATATTCCCAAGGTCTATGCTGTAGCAGTGATTTTGAATAACCTGTTATTTACTTTAAAACAATTTTTTTTAGATTAACATGAGCAAATGCTTGACTAGAAACGTTCGCATCCCCAACAATATGACAATTAGTTCCAAAAATCGGAATATAAAAAGGCGTCAGCGAAAGTATTTACAGAGGGGGGTCCGCAGTGTCCTCAATCAGCCGTTCTACACGGAATTCATTAAATATGGCGGAAGCGGTTCTCGGGCCGTCGATTGCTCGTGGGCAAAACCATGATATAGCCCTGATTTGCGGCGATGAAACGGTAACCTATTGCCAACTGTGGCATTCGGTAAATCAGGCCGGAAATGCCTTTTCAGAATTGGGTATTTCGAAAGGTGATCGGGTGACGCTCATGGTGCGCGATACCCCTGAATTCTTTTACGTTTATCTTGGATTGATGAAAATTGGCGCCGTGCCGATTGCCCTTAACCTACGTTTAAGCGGCGCAGATGTGGCTTATACTGTCAATAATAGTGCCGCAAAGGCGATTGTACTCGACGATATGTTTGTCGAAGATTATCGGCAGGTTGCTGAGGATATAACTCAGCCGCCGATGGTTATTACCACTGATGTCGAACACGCAGACTTTTACTTTTTACCCAAAATTATGGAGCCTGCTTCGAAAGAATTGGAAGCCGTTGAATTAGCGGCAGAAGATCCGGCGCTGTGGATGTATTCCTCAGGCACAACCGGCAAACCAAAAGGCGTTGTCCATAGCCAGAAGTCTGTATTTGCGGCCGAGCATCTTATGGGTGAAGTTCTAGGCGTTGGGCCTGGCGATCGCATCTATGGTTCTTCAAAGCTGTTCTTTGCTTTTTCATTGGCCCACTGCTTTTTAGCAACGATCAAACTTGGTGCGACTGTCATTCTTTATCCTGATTGGCCGGATGCGGAGGCGGTGGCCAATGTGGTTGAGCGCTTTAAGCCGACAATTTTGCTAAGTGTCCCGACTTTCTACCGTAATTTGTTACGCGACGGTGCGGCGCAAAAGCCTGCTTTTAAAGACGTACGCTACTATTTAACCGCGGGTGAGAAATTACCCCGCACATTGTTTGATCAGTGGATGGAAGCAACCGGGCGTCCGATGCTCGAAGGCATTGGTGCCACTGAGACCTGCTTCCTTTTTCTAGCCAATCGACCGGATAAATTAAATCCTGGGACCTGCGGTGTGCCGACACCTGGTACAGAAGTTAAAGTGATCAGTCAGGATGGTGATTTGGTCACCGAGCCTAATACACCCGGCATACTTTGGGTGCGAATGTCCTGCGTCGCGACCGGTTATTGGAACATGAAGAAAAAAACCCGAGAAGTCTTCAAAGATGGTTGGTATTGCACCAATGATATGTTCACTTTTGATAAAGACGGCTGGTATGAATATCAAGGCCGGGTCGATGATATGCTCAAAATATCAGGACAATGGGTTAGTCCCGCTGAAATTGAAGAGCAGGTCCTCAAAAACGATAAAGTATCCGAGGCCGCTGTTGTCGGAGTGCCGAATGAGGAAGGACTTATTCGGCTTGCATTGTTCCTGGTTGCTCCAAATATTAACGGCGCGACGGAGCAACTTGAAAAAGAACTAACCGAATCGCTGACAGCAAATCTGTCGATCTACAAATGTCCTCGAAGAATGTATTTTGTGGAGGAAATGCCGCTGACGGCAACGGGCAAGTTGCAACGTTTTGCACTGCGCCAAATGATTGAAAATCAGCAATCGGCGAAGGTTGGCTAAAATATTAACGACGCATATAGACAAGATTGAGCATAAATCCTATGGTCGACCAAATTTTACAAAATGCGTTTTTTTAATAATTTTAATTAGTGGACGAAAAAAATTTCAACATCTGTTCTGAATGACGCTCAAGCGAATAACGATGACGCAGAAATCGATTTCGATGTTTTGCCCACTTTGCTTGGCTATCACCTGCGCCGCGCTCAAATAACTGTCTTTAATGATTTTGTTAAAACAATGAGTGAGGTTCAGATAACGCCGGGCCAATTTGGTGTCGCCTTGCTGATCTGTTCAAATCCAGGTCTTACTCAATCTGCTCTTGCCCGCGCCGTTGGTATAGAACGCTCTACCATGGTCGCTGTCATTGATGCCTTGGAATCCCGCGGGTTGGTGGAACGCCGTCCGTCGCCGTTAGATCGACGGTCTTACGCGTTGGTGCTAAGCGATCAAGGCAACGCCTTGATTGAAAAGCTCCGGCCAATGGTATCCAGCCATGAAGATCGGATCGCCGCCAATTTGTCGGATGAAGAGCGCGCGCAGCTGATTGCATTGCTGTCCAAAGTTGCTGACGATTAGCTTTTTTCTGTGGCCAATCTTAGAATAGTTTTGAGCTTTTGATCTTCTATTCCAAGTTCTTCCAAATGCTGTAGCGTATTTTCAAGATACTCAATGCCGGTGCCGCTTGTGCCTTTACCCGCTGCAATTAGATGAGCGATTTCTGCATTAGATAAATTCCCAGCAAATTGTTTATTTTTCGGATTGGCGATATAGCCGAAAACCTGTTGCCTGTTTCCATTGATGTCTGCCTGCATCCATTTTGGGATGTAGACGTCGTAGACCATTTCGCGGTCATGTAATTTTTGATGAACTTTATCCCAGTGCTTTGCGGCGACACGAAAGGCGACGCCTCGGCAGGAGCCGCCCGGCACTAAGCCAGCAACAAGGCCGGGCTTTTCTGGGGTACCTCGATACAGAAACGAATACACACATAGAGCCCGGTGATATCCAAACAAACGGGCGGGCTGGCTTTCTATATGCGCAAAATCAGGCTTCCACATTAGTGACGCGTAGCCGAATACCCAAACGTCATCTGCCATCTAAATTACTCTCTCGTCACCAGTGCAACGCCGGCAACAACGGCGGCCATGCCAATTAACTCGAAAGGTCCAAGTGCCTCGTCAAATATAAAGAAGGACATGAGGGCCGTCACCGGCGGAACCAAATAAAACAGGCTGGCAACTTTGGAGGCGGCGCCACGCCTGATCAGCAATGTTAAAAGTGAAATGGCACCGACAGATAAAACAACCACCAACCAGAATAAAGAGAAGATAAATTCTCCTGACCATTGAATTTGCAAAGGTTCAAAAAAGATCGCCAGTAGAAATATAATTACAAGAGAGGAAGAAAACTGGATTACAGAGCCACTTCTCAGATCCATCGCGGCGCAATACTTTTTTTGATAGAGCGTGCCGGCTGTAATGCCAAAAAGAGCAATTACAGCGAACAAAATGCCGGTGAGGTTGGCCTCGGGTCCACTGATTTTGTTGGCAACAACCATGACAACGCCGATAAATCCGAGGACGATGCCGAGCCATTGCCGCTTGGTTACTGTTTCGCCCAGCAAGCGGCTTGCAAACATAGCGGTTAAGACAGGCTGTAACCCTGTAATCAGTGCTGAGATTCCGACCGGCAGACCGTTATGAACAGAGGAAAAAACACCGCCAAGATACATCGCGTTGACCAACGCCCCGGCAATTGCAATGTGCATAACCGTTTTGACATCTTTGGGCCAAGGCGCTTTTGTTATGATACTCAAACCCAACATCAGTGCGATGACAATGACAAATCTCGCACTTAAAAAAGTAAAAGGCTCGGCATAGGGCATGCCGTATTTGGCACCAATAAAACCGGTGCTCCACAAAAACACGAAGGCCGCCGGCATGGCGACAATCCAATAATTTGCGCCGATTTTTTGAGTGTTGTTCTGGCGGGAGTCAGACATGTTTTGATCACTTTTAGGTTATGCTCTAGATTACAATTTCGCATCCAGCTGTCCAAGCAATTAAATAGCTATTTGATTAAATATTAGACCCACTGTAACGAGCATTTGATGGACCTAAACCCAAGAAAATCACAACCAAGTAGATCGGCTGGCGGCCAAGCCTCCTCTCAACGGCATGCCTCAATTGATTTTGAGCCGCCCAAACTTTTCAAAGTTTTGCGCAGTTTTCTAATCATTGGTGTTGCCATCGCGGTGGCAAGCGTCGTCTACACACTTTACTGGTTTATGATCGCAACCAATTTGAAAGACGCTGTGACAAATTGGATTTCGGATCGTGCCGAGCAAGGGATAACGGCCTCCTTCAATCAAATAGAAATCAGTGGCTTTCCGACCAAATTCAAAGTTGTTCTGACCGAACCGAAACTGCAAACCTTGGTCTTAAATGCTCAACCCGTAAGAGAGCTCGGTGGTGAGAAATGGTTCTGGCAGGGCCGACGTGTGGTGGCAGAAATGAAGCCTTGGAATTTTAATAAATTCAACGTTGATCTCTCCGGCAGTCATATTTTGGCCTATGAGAATCAAGGCGGCATCTATCGTTTTGAAGGAGAAGTTCAACAACTTGTTATGGACGCAACGATTTTCTCGGACGGCTGGCCGGAAAAGCTGGATTTGGAAATTGCCGGGCTCAACTTGACGGAGGTGCAAACCAAGGCAGTTTTTTCAACAACGGCGGCCTCCATCGTCAGCCGTCGCTTGTTTCCCGGCGAAGCACGGTTAAAAAACCCGGCAAAAACACCGACTTTTTCCCTAAAAGCCAAACTAAGCGGTATCCAACTGCCGACATTCCTCCAACTACCGCTTGGCCACAATCTAAAGGAACTCAAAACGGAGTTTAAAATTATCGGCAATCTCGCTTTATCGGGTTCGGTTCAGAATCTAGCTGACTGGCGAGATGAAGGCGGTATTATAGAAGTAGGTTTGCTTGAGGGGATTTATGGCAAGCTTAAAATCCATGCCGCGGGAACCATTGCGCTGGATAAGGATTTGCAGCCTTTGATCGCGATTTCAGCGAAATTTCAAGGGTTTTTTTCGTCGATCAACACATTGAAAAAGGCTGGGTACATCCGGTCCGGCGATGCTGCAATGGCAAAACTCGTATTGGGCGTTTTGTCCCGGCGTGTCGGCAAAGGCGAGCGCAGTATAAGTCTGCCGTTGACCTTGCAAGATGGTCAACTCTCAGCCGGCCCTGTGCCTTTAATGGCGGTGCAGGCAATAGACTGGGGTGAAGATCCGCCGCCACCCAAAGAAGTGCAGGATGGCATTCAGAAGTTGGGCCAATAAGACGAGACCAACCTAATCGTACATTTTTTCTTGTTTGGCTTCGATCACACCGCGGCGGACTTCTCTGGTGCGAGAAAAGAGCTCGAATAGAGTGTCGCCTTCTTCCCAACGGATGGCACGCTGTAAGGCGGTAATGTCCTCGTTAAAGCGTTGGAGCATTTCAAGAACGGCATCTTTATTTTTGAGAAACACATCCCGCCACATCGTCGGATCGGAAGCGGCAATACGGGTAAAATCTCTAAAACCACCGGCTGAGAACTTAATCACTTCATTGCGCAATGTTTTTTCGAGATCGGTGGCTGTGCCAACAATTGTGTAGGCAATCAAGTGGGGCAGGTGGGAGGTCATCGCCATCACCAGATCGTGGTGGGCTGGGTCCATAATTTCGATGTTTGAGCCTGCAGCTTCCCAAAATGCACTCAGTGCTTTTGTCGCTTCCTCATCTGCGTCAGCAGGGGGCGTTAAAATGCACCATCGATCTTCAAATAATTCAGGAAAACCAGCCTCCGGGCCAGAATGCTCGGTACCGGCAACCGGGTGGGCCGGGATCAAATGGACGCCGTCCGGAATATGAGGTGCCAAATCACGGACAACGGCTTCTTTGACCGATCCGACATCGCTCACGATGGCGCCCGGCTTTAAACCCGGTGCAATGGTCTCGATGATTGAGCTATAAGCTCCAAGCGGGGAGCAAATAATCACCAGATCAGCGTCTTTCACCGCAGCTTCCTGATCGAGCGTCACGCTATCGGCAATGCCAAGCTCCATCGCTTTGTCGAGGCTTTCCTGAGTGCGCGCGGTAACTGATATATGACCAACCAGACCGTCGCGCTTTGCGAGGCGTGCTATGGAAGAGCCGATCAGGCCAATGCCGATCAATGCGATGCGATCAAATAGAGGATTTGCCATTTTAGGTACCCACAAATTCAGTTAGGGCATCGACGACAATTTTCATCTCATCTTCAAGGCCAATGGAAATACGCAATGCATCGGGCAAGCCATATCCTGCCATGCGTCGCACGATGATGCCTTTGGATTTTAAAAATTCATCCGCCGACTCTGCTGTCGCATTTTTGCCGGCATCTTCTGGAAAATGTACCAGCACGAAATTGCAGACACTATCTGGCACTTCAAGGCCAAGCGCTCGAATTTGTTCTGTCGTCCAGGCGAGCCACTTTTTATTGTGCTCTTGAGACATTTTTACAAATTCTTGGTCTTGGATGGCAGCAACGCCGGCGACCATAGCGGGGTAGGCGACATTGAACGGGCTCCGCATGCGATTGAGAATGTCGATCACATCATCCGGTGCATAGCCCCAGCCAAGCCGTAATCCACCCATTCCGTAGATCTTTGAAAACGTCCGAAGCATGACGACATTGTCATGGGAGGCGACAAATCCCGCACCGTCGGAGTAATCATCGCGATCGACAAATTCGGCATACGCAGAATCTATCACCAAAAGTATATCTTCCGGCAGGCCGTCGATCAGGCGTTGCACCTCGGATTTCGGCAAATAGGTGCCGGTCGGATTGTTGGGATTGGCAATAAAAATCAGCTTGGTATTTTCAGTGACGTGCGAAAGCATTTGGTTGACATCAATGGTAATACCATTTTCCGGCGCGCCAATTACGGTGGCTCCGACAGTCCGGCCATAGATCGGGTACATCGCAAAACCATGCGCAGAGTACAGAATTTCATCGCCCGGACCGGCATAGGAGCGGCAAAGCAGGCTGATCAATTCGTCAGAGCCTGCACCGCAGATGATGTTTTCTTTCGGCAAATTATTTTTATCTGCCAACAGATCACGTATTTCGTTGCTGTCGCCATCTGGGTAGCGATGGAACTCTCCAGCAATTTTTTTGAGCGCCTCTTGTGTTTTTGGGCTCGGGC
>CAJXJM010000036.1 GCA_913054205.1 uncultured Rhodospirillaceae bacterium | reverse complement strand
CATTCATACAGATACGCGACCAAATCGCATCTGGTACAGCAAAGGAGCTAAAGCATTATGGATATCTTAAGTGGTCTCGCCGGTGGTCTGGCCTCGGTCGCCAGTGGCGGCTTGTTTGGCTTGCTGGGCTCAATAATAGGCGCCGGCGCAAAATATCTGCAAGAGAAGCAACGCCAAAATTGGGAGAAGCAAAAATGGGATCATGAAACCACTATGCTCGAGTTGCAAATGGAGGCCCGCGCGGCAGAAACGGAGCAGGAACTCGCCATTGTATCCCAGGAAGGTTCCTGGGAGGGGCTCCGTGAAAGTCATCGCTCGGAGCAATCCATCAAGAAAGTTCATCTATGGGTAAACGATATCCGCGCCTTGTTCCGGCCCTTTTTGACGATTGTCCTGTGGGGAATAGCTGCTTGGATATTTTGGTTGGTGATCGGCGGATCGCTGATCGAATGGCTCAGAGAATCTGATATCACTGACATTATCCGTTATATGATTTATTCGGTGTTTTTCTCCGCCTCAACCGCAACAGTTTGGTGGTACGGTGATCGCGCACTAACGCCGCCGAACCAAAAAAATAGATGAATAGTCGGCGATTTGGTCCGGGCGTTTGACGCTGGGGTCATTCTCGCCGATATTGGGCCTTCAGATTATTCGATCAGAATTTGGTGACCATTGTGAGTTTTTACACTTCGTTGCTTAAGCCGATGCTCTTCTGCTTGGATGCGGAACGCGCCCATAGCATCGCAATTCAAGCCTTAAAAATGGGTGTTTATTCCCGTCCATCTAAGACTTCGGATCCTGTACTCAAAACTGAATTATGGGACCTTGAATTTCCAACACCCATTGGAATGGCGGCAGGTTTTGATAAAAACGCCGAGGTTTTTGAAGCGCTTTTAGATCTCGGATTTGGGTTTGTCGAAACCGGTTCGGTCACGCCTTTGGCTCAGCCGGGAAATGATAAACCTCGCATGTTTCGATTGCTTGAGGATCAGGGTGTTATCAATCGGCTGGGATTTAATAATCGGGGTTTAGTTTCCTACACGCAGAAATTTAAAGAATGGCGTGATCGAAACGGAGCTGGCATTGTCGGGGCGAATGTAGGAAAAAATAAATCCTCCGAAAATGGCCCGGATGATTTTGTCGCAGGGGTGAAGGCCCTTTCGGACTATGCAAGTTATCTCGTGGTGAATGTGTCTTCACCAAATACGCCGGGTCTGCGTGACCTTGAAGCGCGAGATGATCTTCAGGCGCTTTTAACAGCGGTCATGCAAGCTAGAGCCGAGGCTCAAAAGCAACCGCCCTTGCTTCTTAAAATGGCACCTGATCTTACAGATGAAGACAAAACTGATATTGCCGAAGTTTCACTGGAAACAAAAATCGATGGCATCATTGTGAGTAACACGACAATTGCACGTCCGGCCACGCTAATAAATAAGAGTAAGGGTAAAACCGGCGGGTTGAGTGGCATACCATTGTTTGAAATATCGACCCAAGTTTTGCGAGACATGTATAAAATAACCAACGGAAAAATTCCGCTGGTTGGTGTTGGAGGGATCGCTAATGGCGAAGATGCACTTGCCAAGATTAAGGCTGGTGCTTCGCTCATTCAACTCTACTCTGCAATGATTTATCGTGGACCGGGTATCGCTACAGCCATTGCTGAGGAACTCACCGTTCTTTTAAAAAGAGAGGGGTATGCCAACGTTTCCGAGGCGGTGGGTGCTGAACATCGTTAACGTTTGTCCAGTTTCTTTAAAATTGGAAAGCACAATGGGATCATAAAGATCACAAAGAAATATCTTGTCAGTTGGTGCGTTACCAAGAAAGCAATATCAATCCCAAGGGCAAATCCGACCAACGCCATCTCTGCAAATCCACCTGGCGCAAAAGCGAGCACCAATCCGTTTGTTGGTAACCCGGTCACAAGGTGTGTTAACGCTGCCGCACCAGCTGCAAATAAAATCATAAATGCGGATGTTACTGAGCCGTGGACCAACGTTCGCGCAACTACTTTTGGCTTCACGTTGTTGAACATAGCGCCAATGTTGGATCCAATAATCCATTGAGCAATGGCGACAAGTGAATCTGGAACTTCAGCAGTATTGAACCCTGTCACTGAGCCTACAGCTACGAAAATCATCGGCCCCATCAAATAGGGTGTTGGAATTTTCAAGGGACGGGCAATCATAAAGCCCGCCATTGAAAGGGCGAGTAAGAGTAATCCTTCAGATAGGCCCAAATCTTTGAATGATCCGCCTGTTCCGACACTTCCGGTTGGTTCATATCCCCCAAAAATATTGAAAGCAAAAGGAATTAGAAGAACCGTTAGAATAATTCGCGAGCTTTGGATGAGCGATATTGTTTTTTCATCTCCTCCCATCGCCCCACCCAGCAGGGTCATTGGTAAAAGACCACCGGGAGCAGCAGAAAAATAGGCGGTAACGGCGTCTATGCGAGATACTTTTACCAGATATAGCATGATCGGTGGCATAACGAGCACGACGTAGGCCGTAACCGCAAACATGCTCGGAAGCCATTTTACAATGTTATCTAAAAATTCGGGCGATACGGATGTGCCAAACAAAGCGCCTAATACAAGATGGCTATTTGAGCGAAGCCAATTTGGTACCCACATTCTTTGGCCCATGATCGCTGCGCAGGTCGTTGTGAAAAGTGCTCCTATGACCCAAGGCAGGGGAAGTTCCAAGTAGACGAAAAATAGCGAACCCATCAATCCAATGGCTAATGTAATTGATAGATCGCGCCAATTTTCTTTAATCTCGATGACTTTGGATTTTAATTCAAGTGACACGAAATGCGCCTTGGGAATTTGATGGAGAAATTTTTGTGCAGTTCATTAAGGGAGAAACTGTTCTTTTAAAATACGTTCTTCCAAGTTGTGCTCTGGATCAAATAATATTGTTGGAAAAATGTCTTTTTCCTGCCGAACTTCAACGCTTGTTACATTTCGGATTTCCGTAAAATCTGCAACGGCACTTACCGGCCGAATTTTTGCATCGAGAACTTCAAATTTTATGACAGTATTTTCAGGTAGTAACGCACCTCGCCATCGCCGGGGACGAAAGGCACTAATCGGTGTTAGCGCAAGCAATCCCGTTCCGAGTGGAATGATCGGTCCATAGGCAGAAAGATTGTAAGCAGTGCTTCCAGCGGATGTTGCGATCAGCACACCATCACAAATCATCTCCTCCATTCGCTCAATGCCATCAATAATAATTCGTATTTTAGCGGCCAGCCTCAATTCCCGAAGTAGGGAGACCTCATTGATGGCCAGCGCGTTGTGTTCTGTTCCCTCTAATGTTTCCGCCTTCATTCTTAAAGCATGAAGTTCAATTGGTTCCGACTTTAACAACCGGTCGCGCAACCCTGTTTCCCTAAATTCGTTCATCAAAAATCCGACAGAGCCCAAATTCATTCCGAAGATAGGAGTTCCCAGTTCCATGAATTGGTGAACAGTCGATAGCATGAAACCATCGCCACCAAGCGCAACGATGATGTCTGCTTCTTCAGCGGCAACAGTTTCATAATTTGCTTTTAGTTTCTCGATTGCCTCCTGAGCCGGAGGATGATCGTCTGCAAGCAAAGCGATAGACTCGAACTTCATAATTTCTCAACAATATTTACGAAGGTTTGTATTTCAAGGGAGTATAGCGAAGCAACGAGGTTGTGCCAGCCTTACCTGAATTTGAAAATTATCCGCCGGTAACGCTCATGTGGCGAGAAACGGCGGGCGCTGCCCCAGGCCGATCAATAATAAAATCATGACCTTTTGGTTTTCTGCTGATTGCTTCATCGATCGCGGACATTAGGGCTTCATCGCTTTCACTCATTCTGAGAGGGGCGAGAAGATCCTTCCAATCATCTTGACCTAGACACATATATAATTTTCCGGTGCAGGTCAGTCTCACTCGATTGCAGCTTTCGCAAAAATTATGTGTAAGCGGTGTAATGAAGCCTATTCTTTTTCCGGTTTCTTGCACGGTAAAATAATCGGCAGGTCCACCAGTCTGATAGGACGTAGCTTTCAAATCCCATTTGGAGCGAATTTTTTCTTTAAGGATAGATAGCGGTAAATATCGATCAGTTCTATCTTCATCAATTTCGCCCATCGGCATAGTTTCGATGAATGTCAGATCAAACCCTTCTTTGCCACACCACGCAATAATCTCATCAACTTCATTTTCGTTGAAGTCTTTCAGTGCGACGGCGTTAATTTTCACTTCGAGTCCTGCATCTTTCGCGGCAGCTAAACCATTCAAGACATCGGCAAGTTTTCCCCAACGTGTGATTGATTCGAATTTTTTAGCATCCAGAGAATCCAGTGAAACATTAATTCGTTTTACACCGCAGTCAGCTAGTTCGTGAGCATACTTCGCAAGCTGGCTTCCATTAGTGGTCAAAGTGAGCTCTCTGAGGTCGCCCTTTTTGACATGTGCGCCCAAACTGCGAAAGAGGCTCATGACATTTCGCCGAACCAATGGCTCTCCTCCCGTTAGACGTATTTTGTCAACGCCTCTACGAATAAAGGCACTACATAATCTGTCCAATTCCTCAAGCGTTAGCAGATCGGATTTTGGAAGAAACGTCATATTTTCTGACATGCAATAAGTACAACGATAATTGCAGCGATCTGTCACGGATACGCGCAAATAGGAGACAGTGCGGCCAAAAGGGTCAATTAATTTAGACATTTAATATTTCTGCTTTTTTTTACCAAGCGTTTTGCATTACCATGCATAACGAACATTAATTAAAATAGTCCGCAAACAGGCCTTTGTCATGCTTTTATGCAAAAATAAATGTAATAAATTTAGGCGGCGTCTTTTTGGCCAATTTTATATGAAGGCAGTTTACGGTTTAAATACTGCCGAAGAGATTTTGAGAGGTTATCCGTTTCGTCTTTTGCCATGCCATAAAGAAGGGCCATGCGATCTGGATCGGCACAGTACTCTGCCTCCTCAACCAAACGTGTTAGGAATTCGCATTGCTTAGCCGACGTTTTAATGCATCCTGGTGCAGACATACTACACCCCCTTTTTATCTACCTGAATTAGTAAGATAGGGGAAAAATGGTTACGACACAGTTAACGAACTAAGGTTGAGTTGAATTTGAGATCGTTAGATGACCAAAATCATTGAATTTTTAATAAAGCCGGACCCTACCGACGAGCGATTGACCGAAAAAGTCGAGGGACTGGATCAACATGGTCAAGCTGTTACGACTTCGGTAACGGTAGAGCGCCCGCTTACGCTTTTTCTCAATAGCCGTGAAATCGTCACGATGATGACGATTTGTGATTATCCAGAATTTCTCGCCGTTGGTTATCTCGTTAATCAGAATATGTTGTTACCTGAAGATGAGATTACAGCGATTGAATATGAAGAAGATATTGAAACAGTTGTTGTTCGGACAAATAGTGAGACAAACTTCGAAGACAAACTAAGGAAAAAAACGCTCACCTCCGGATGTGCTCAAGGAACCGTTTTCGGTGATCTGATGGAGAAGTTTGACGACGTAAATTTATCTCCCGATGTGAAACTCACAACATCTGAACTTTCTGTTCTACTTAAAAAAATTAACACCGCACCGAGCCTGTACCTGGAGGCGGGGGCCATTCATGGCTGCGTCTTGTGCGTTGGTTCGATGCCCATTCTTTATATGGAAGATGTTGGTCGCCACAATGCCGTTGATAAAATTGCCGGCTACATGTTCCTCAACAATATCGATGGCGGAGATAAAATATTTTATACGACGGGTCGGCTAACGAGTGAAATGGTGATTAAGACGGTCCAAATGGGAATTCCAATATTGGTCTCGAGGTCTGGATTTACGGCCTGGGGTGTCGATTTGGCAAAACAAGCCGATCTTACTCTCGTGGGACGCGCGCGCGGCGAGCGATTTGTTGTTCTCGCTGGTGATCACCGAATTGAATATGCCTAAGACAATGGTCGGCCCAAAAGCCAATAATGTCGCTGCAGTCATCCTAGCGGGAGGCCAGTCGCGACGTTTTGGTGGCGGTGATAAATTTTTAAAAGATCTAAACGGCAAACCGCTATTGGATAGAGTGATTGAACGTATTAAACCCCAAGTCGATCATTTAATAATTAATGCCAACAATAAAAATATCTCCTTGTCGAGCTATGGCCTCCCAATTGTAGCAGACACAATCCAAGGATATGCAGGTCCGCTTGCGGGGATACTGACCGGTTTGGAATGGATTCGAGAACACGCAAGCGAATGCAAATGGTTGGGTAGCTTTCCGTCAGATGCTCCATTTGTGCCACTTGATTGTGTCCGAAAGATGCATGAATGTGCAGTAGAGAACGATGCAGAAGTTGTTTGTGCTGTATCTGGTGGCCGAACACACCCTGTTTGTGCACTTTGGCGCGTGGAACTGGCCGAAGATCTTCGAAATGCGATGATCGAAGAAAATATGCGCAAAATTGATCTCTGGACTTCCAGGTATAAAATATCCGAACTCGAATTTTCAAACCAACCCTATGATCCGTTTTTTAATGTAAATCGACCGGAAGATTTGACTCAGGCCGAGAAAATAGCGGCAGATTTATCGGACTAATGTTTTAAATACTCCGTATGGCTTAAGCATTTTTACGCCGCCGCCTTCACCGACGGCAATCGCCATTCCTTCAACATCAGTCACAATTGTTCCCGCTAAAAATTCGATGCCTATTTCGAAAAGCTTGGGCGCAAACGGTGTGCTTGGCCCGACCAGACCAACGCGCGTGTCTTTCACCAGCTCCAGCAATTTACCTGCCGATCCATTTACAAGCGCTGAAGAAGTGACAATGACGCCAGCGCTTTCCGGCAAAAGTTTTTCTGCATCCTTTTCACCATATTCGCCTTCTCGAGGCTCTTTCTCTATGACACGCAAATTTTTGATGTGATCGGCAATGCCGGGAAATCGCCCGATAACCGTTATGGGGCCCTCAATATTGGCAAAAGCATCCAGCCCGTTTTTATTGTCGGCCTTAATGTCGTAACGATTGTAGGAGGCATTTATCGCGGCCATTCCAATTGCCACTTCAATAGGATTTTTTGACAGTACAAATTCTGCGGCTTGTTTAAGTCGGAGATCAGCAAGCTTGCCGGCGTGACTGATTGGTTTGCAGCCGGGTTCGTCTCGTCTTGGTGTATGTGCCAATCCGCAGCCGGTTGTAGTTTCAACGAGTGTCCAATTAATCCCGATTACGACACGCAGAATTTCGTGATCCTGGATATCTGATAAAAGGGTGTCGAAAATTAATTTGTTGGTTATCATCTGTTTTTCGGTTTGGTGATCTCGATTTGATTTAAAGTGGTATACTAGAAGTAACTTTTGAGTTGTGAAATGACTAAGGTTAAACCAAAGAAACCTCGAATTCGAATATTGCTTGGGGATGCTGTGTCTCTTGGACCCGGTAAGATCGAATTGATTGATGCGATTGAAAAAACCGGTTCCATTTCTAGTGCTGCCAAATCAATGAATATGTCATATCGGCGCGCCTGGAATTTGGTTGATAGTATTAATCACGACTTCACTGACCAGATTGTGGTCACGAGCTCGGGTGGCAAGGGTGGTGGCGGTGCCGTGGTTACTGATATGGGCTTAAAAATAATTGAGCGATATCGTCAAATCGAAACAAAAGCCTTAAAAGGTGTCATGCAAGACCTTGAGGAATTCGGACATTACCTATCGCTAAAATCCTCAAAATCAGAATGAATAACCAATTTTATCGATGTGAGCTGCCGAAAACATTAAATCGAGTAATACTAAAATGATCGACAAAAACGAAATGAAAATGACTGAATTGTTGTGTTCCAAATTGTGTCACGATTTGATCAGTCCAATTGGTGCCATAAATAATGGTCTAGAGTTTCTCCAAGATGAATCTTCTGAAATGGCCAATGAAGCATCAAAACTAATCGATACGAGCGCAAAACAGGCAGCCGATCGGTTGGCGTATTTTAGATTGGCGTTCGGAGTCGGAGGATCGGATGATCTGATTGCCTTTAAAACGGTTGTTGAACTTATTGAGAAATTTGCAATTGAAAAGAAAATAGACGTTGATTGGCTCGGAGATGACACACTTTTACAATCAAATGTTGAAAAATTTAATGGGAAGCTGTTGTTAAATTTGGTTTTGATGGCGTCCGATTGTCTGCCACGCGGTGGCCGGATAGAGTTTTCTTTCGAAGGTAATAGTAGAAACCCAGACTTTACAGCCTCGATAAACGGAGACAAATGTAATTTACGCGATGATGTGAAATCTGGGTTGGATGAGCAAATTTCAGCCGATTCATTAACTGTTCGAAACATTCTTGCTTATTATTGCCGAAAATTAGCGAAAAGTTGCGAGAAAACCTTGAAACTGGCCGATGAATCCCCACCTCTCATTGTATTCAAGGTGTCGTGAGAACGCGTATAAACAACGCCTGACAGACTCAAGAATCGAAAAGTTACAATTTATTGCAATTTAAAGGTTCGAATTTGGCATTAAATGCCCATGTGATTGTAATCGGGTAAATTTATCCGTCTTTTAATGAGAAATACGCCGGAGAGTGAAAATGGATGATCTGTTAAGCGAATTTTTGACGACAAAACGGCCGTGCTCACTGGCAGCCATTAGTTTCACATTTATGAAAAATTTTTCGGCACAGAAATTAGGCTGACGCTTTTGCGCGCTTCTTCTGCGAACTAGCGTCCTCTGCATTTTCTTCTGGTTCACGCAGGACATACCCACGGCCCCATACAGTGTGGATATAACTTTCATCAGACGATGCATTAGAAAGTTTTTTGCGTAGTTTGCACACAAAAACATCAATGATTTTAAGCTCGGGCTCATCCATTCCATTATATAGATGGTTGAGAAACATTTCTTTCGTTAGGGTCGTTCCCTTGCGCAAAGAAAGGAGCTCTAGGATACCGTATTCTTTTCCAGTCAAATGTACTGATTTATCATCGACTTCAACAGTCCTGCCATCCAAATTAACAGCCATTTTGCCAGTGCGAATGATAGATTCTGCATGCCCTTTTGAACGTCTTACAATAGCATGGATGCGAGCGATTAGCTCGTCTTTGTTAAATGGTTTTGTCAAATAGTCGTCGGCGCCTGAGCCGAGGCCTTTGACTTTGTTTTCAGCCTCTAAGAGGCCAGAGAGAATAAGAACAGGCGTTTCAACTTTTGAGGCGCGCAAACCTCGAAGCACCTCATATCCGTCCATATCCGGAAGCATTAAATCAAGAATAATTATATCGTAATCGTATAATTTACCGATTTCCAATCCATCTTCACCAAGGTCGGTGGTATCCAGAACCATACCGGCAGAGGACAGCATCATTTCAATGCTTTTTGTTGTTGTTGGATCATCTTCTACAAGAAGTACGCGCATGACTTAGCTCACCTGAAACCGCATTTTTCAAAACGTTAAGAAAGTAACAATAAGGCCCACAGTTAAGATATTCAAGCTTGGTTAATCAATTTGGCGTTATAATATTTACATACAAAAATGGGTGGTCCAGGCAGTCGCTTCTAAATCACCTGATAAACAAGGGTCGTGATTAGAATGACCCGAAAATAAAAAAGAATTTAAGTGGTGAATCAAAAACGGATTATGCGTGACCGTCTTAATAAAAAATATCATTAGCGAAATAGATCGTCTGCCATCGTTCCACGAATATGGTCGGGTCGTATCAGTCTTGGGCATGTTGGTCGAAACCACTACCGGAAATGCCCAAATCAGTCGAGTTGGTACTCGACTGGAACAGACCCTGGACATCAACGGCGGCAAAAGGACGCTGCTGAACACCAACAGGTGAGTAGTTGTTGGCACTGGCTTGCGCCGTCACCAGGGTTTGAAATCGCACCTCAGTGGATTTGTAACCAATCGTATTCACGTTGGTAATATTATCCGCGATAGCGCCCAAGGCCTGCGAATTCGCATTAAGGCCAGAAACGCCCGAGAACATTGCACCGTATAAGCTCATTTTTCTTCTCCTATGCCTACGGAGGCCAACTTAATTAATCTGTTGGCTCGGTTTACTTTGCTCTTCACGCGTCTCACTAAAATTCTCTTTATATTTCGACCACTATTGATTTTGGGTCGATTGTTATTCAGTTGTTGTCGTTGTTTCTCTGATTATTAATATGTTGTCGAGTGGGATCGATCCTTGCCGCTCAGGAAGTCAGCGATGATGACGGCGAAAAAGCCCGTCAACAGATGCAAAAATATGGTGCTGATGTATTAGATCGTTTGGACGAAATTCAACGTGATCTATTGGTAGGTGCGATACCTAAAGATCGCCTAACCAACCTTGCTCAAACCTTACGCGCCAAGAAAAGTAGTGTCAAAGATCCAGCGTTATTGCAAATTATCAATGATATTGAGCTTCGCGCAGAGGTCGAGCTCGCAAAATTTACGCGAAAAATTTGAACTCATAGTCGCAGAATTCCGCGTTTTTCTTCAGATTCTCAATTAAATGTGAAATTTCATCGAAAACAGCGCTTGTCCGATGCGTTGTCTCTAACTATAAAATGCCGCCAAATTCAATGTTTTAACAACGTATTACGGGGTCCGGAATAAATTATGGATATGATGACAACATTGCCGCCGGATTATAAGCCAACTGCTAAAGAAAAGTTTATGAATGCCAAGCAGAAGGAATATTTTCGACAAAGGCTCCTGAAATGGCGGTCTGAACTTTTGGGCGATGCCAATGAAACACGCCAGAATTTGCAAGAAACGAGTATTCTGGAGCCCGATGTTGCCGATCGTGCTTCTAAGGAAACTGATCGATCATTGGAATTACGCACGCGAGATCGTGCGCGTAAGCTGATCAGTAAAATTGATGAGGCTTTAGTGCGGGTAGAAGATGGCTCCTACGGCTATTGCGAGGAAACCGATGAACCAATCGGCATCAAACGGCTAGAAGCCCGCCCGATTGCGACGTTAAGTTTGGAAGCCCAAGAACGTCACGAAAAGATGGAAAAAATCCATCGAGACGATTAAGGGTGCCATTGGGGATGGCAGATAAATATCCAGATCTCCTACCCACATAAAAAGAGGGCCGATGGTAATCCCATCGGCCCTAAGTTGTTCCAATCCGTATTTGGAATTAGAACGGGAACAGTATGTCGATAACTTGTGTTCCGTAGCGAGGCTGCTGTAGATCGGAGAGTGTTCTCCGCCCACCATAAGCAACGCGCATTTCAGCAATTTTGTCGTGTGAAACTGTATTGGTGTAGTCGATATCCTCTAAACGAATGACGCCTGTGATCATCACCTCACGCAACTCGAAGTTTACCTTTAATTCCTGGCGTCCATAAATTACCAAATTTCCGTTTGGTAGAATTTGGGTAATAATGCCGGCGAGTGTAACTGAGATGGTCTCATCACGATCAATCCCGCCGTCACCTTCCGTACAGTGAGCGCATGAAAGAAAGAAAGTTAGCGCCTGTTATGGCAAAAATGAGGCCTGAAAAAGCTAAAGAAATGACTGTGGAACTCGCTAAATTACGCACTTTACCGAATCCTGGGTCATAATTTCTAAGATAAGACGTTGAAAAAGCTTGTAAACATGGGTGTTGGATCACTATCTATTTATCATAATATCTTCTTATAGAAAGATATTGTTCTAAACTGATGCCGGATAATATGGAGTGACTAATGGCTGTTGACACGAACATGCGTGTTCTAATCGTAGATGATTACAAAACCATGCTGCGCATTATGCGTAATCTACTTAAACAGTTGAACTTTAACAATGTAGATGAAGCGATTGATGGAACCGAAGCGCTGGGTAAATTGCGTGACGATGAAGGAGATTTTGGTTTAGTCATTTCCGATTGGAATATGGAACCTATGACGGGTATTTCTTGAAAAAAACTCAGTACCATCGAGACGTAAATGTCGACGATCTGCAGTGCCACCTTCGCGAATGTTTTGAACAGCCTCGCTACGCTTTTTTGAAATTTCTTTGTGCTCATCGGAATGGGTAAGAGACTTCGGATCAACGCCTAGGAGATCATCTTCTTTTTTGGCGCCAAATAATTTGGCGGCAGCGGGATTGTTATAAATAATTTTATTATCGCTGTGGACAATGACGGCATCGGGTATGTATTCAACGAGCGCCCACAAAGTATCTTCGCCGCTCAGTTGTGCCAGCGCTTCGTCACGCAGGATCGCAAATTTATCGTCAAACAGACCGGCAACTCTAGATGCCTTCGACGCTGTTGGCATAATCTGAAACCAATTTTCCCTAAAAAGTAAAATCTGTGCGTTTTTTTAACTTTTATAATTATTATATTGTTATTTTATATGCGATTTTCAACCTTTAGTTGCTTTATTTTGATGATTTTTATTTTGTATACAACTGTACTCAT
>CAJXJM010000035.1 GCA_913054205.1 uncultured Rhodospirillaceae bacterium | reverse complement strand
CATAGGTCGCCCGCATGATTTTTTCCCAAAGCTCGCGGGCCGGCATGCTGCGATAAACCGTGCCATTAAACATCAGCTCCCATGTCGCATCTTCTTTAACGGCCTGCATAAAATCATCGCTGACCAGAACGGATAAATTAAACATCCGCAATCGCCCGGGTTCCTGCTTGGCCTCGATGAAAGCTTCTATGTCTGGATGATCACAGCGCATAACCGCCATCATGGCACCGCGCCTGGAGCCGGCACTCATGATCGTCCGGCACATCGCATCCCAGACATCCATAAATGAAAGTGGGCCGGAAGCATCTGCGCCGACGCCTTTGACGGCTGCGCCTTTAGGCCGGAGGGTCGAGAAATCATACCCAATGCCGCCGCCTTGCTGCATGGTCAGCGCTGCCTCGCGGAGGCTCTCAAATATACCGGACATGTCGTCGGGGATGTCTCCCATGACAAAACAGTTAAACAGTGTTACATCGCGCTCAGTTCCGGCACCAGACATGATGCGGCCAGCCGGCAAAAACTGAAAATCATGGAGTGCTTGATAAAAAGTTTCAGAATGATCCTCCGGGGAGGTTTCTGCCTGAGACAAAGCAGATGCCACGCGCCTGAAGGTATCATCAATCGTTTTGTCGATTGCTTCTCCGTCAGCGCTTTTAAAGCGATACTTCATGTCCCAAATTTGTTGGGAAATTGCGGCAATTGGCGCCATTTTTTTGCTTTCCTGACCCAGGATTTGTGTTGTTGAATAAAATTGGGCGCTCAGTGTAGCGGTAAATCACCCTGACGGTCAAGAAAAGTTCTTGTTTTGTTTCCCCCGTAATTCGATTTTTATCCACAGTATTATACCACTATAACTCATTGTTATTTAAGTGATAAATAGGTTTTCCACAGTTTCCACAGACAGGTTTTGATCAAAATCAGTGGAAAACATTGTCAAATTGGACGGAGGTTCGGATTTTGGGTCATTTTAGAGATCGATTAAGGAAATCTTTGGCAACAACAAAGGAAATCGAGGACTTAGACTTTATCAAACAATGTCTGCTCTACCTCCGGAAGCAGACATGATCGAGGTAATGCAAAAGAGCCCGCTTGTGACCCTGAGCGGACATCCTCCAACTCAAATTGACTTTTTTACCAATTGATGGAATCTTCGCCGGTAGAACTGCCGCCGGTGCTGGAGAGGATGTTCAACAATGAGAGTACTAAATCGACACAAATGGGCTTTGCTTGGGCGCGTAGGTATGTTTGTTCTAGCATTCTCGATCCCAAGTCCAGGATATGGGCAATCGATCTCGCTAACGATTGGATATTCCTCAAGCGACTTATAACTATCGCGCGCTGAAACTCGGTCCCACCAAACCTGTAAATGAGGCCGGTCCTCCAACCAAAGATCCAACAGACGCAATAAATCCAGCACTTTGATAAAGGGAGCATGGGTCGTCTCGACCAAACTGATTTCATTACCCATAATCCATGGACGTCCGTCTGAAAGAGTTTTTTCCATTTTCGCAAAAATACGTTCCCAAGCACCGACTGCGCGTAAGACATAAAGCGAATCGAGACCTTCTCGAATGCAGGATTGTTGTCGATGAATACGGTCAATATCCGTCACCTGTTTCCAACGAGCTTCCATTTTCTCTATCGGTACGGCGAGACGGAACTTAGTGACAAAGTTGATCGAAGCCGTTGCCTGATAACCAGATTCGTCGCAATCTTTGATCCATTCATCCATGTAGGCTCGCTCGACTGGATCGTCCGGGATCAATGCCGGTGTCTCTTTGAGACCATCAATGTAGCGGCAAATAATTGAAGACTCTCTTATCGCTTTGCCGTTATGGATCAGTGTCGGAACCTGAGATTTCGGATTGAGCTTTTGGTACTCTGGCGTGAACTGGTCGCCATCCATCAAAACAATTTTATGAGGCACCCAATCATCTATGCCTTTTTCAGCCAATGTCATCACGGCCCGATTTGAGCAAATGGAGTCCGCTTCTTCCAAATAGTACAATTCAAGCATTTTGGCACCTCGTAAATTCCAAATCTCCTGAAAACACCATAAACATTTATGGAACCAACGAAAAGAGTCCGCCTCGGCTAGAAGTGGACTCTTTGATACTATAGGAACAATGTACGTTCACGGGAGCAAAGCAGGCATTCGGCGGGTTTGAGGCGAAATATTTTGTTTCTCGAAATCCGTTCCCTCCAAGATTTGGACCGCTATTTATTTATTCCGACAAACCCGGCTTCTTTTTCGAGTTTTTCGGTTGCCGTTTTGATGCGGTTTTGGAGTTCGATCATAAACTCTTTGCGGCGCATACCGGGTTCAATTGGTGGCAGAAACTCCAATACGATGTTCCCGGGTTTTTTGAGAAACTTCCGCCGAGGCCAATAGAGACCTGAATTCAACGCGACCGGAACAACGGTCGCCTCCATTTGCGTATAAATTGCTGCAACGCCCGGATGAAAGGTGCCTATAGATCCAGATGGCATTCGCGTGCCTTCCGGGAAAATCACAATTGATCGATTGTCTTCTATGATCGCTTTGCATTTCTGGATCATACTTCTCATGGCACCAGCGCCGCCGGTTCTCTCGACAATCACTTGCGCACTTTTTTTTATGTACCAGCCCCAAAAGGGGATGCGTAAAAGCTCGGATTTCATAATGTAAGCCGTATCTTGGTGGTGCCACAGAAAAAAGCCGGACTCCCAAACCGATTGGTGCTTAACCGCATAGACAACAGGCTTATCGGGAATATTTTCAAGGCCCCGGACTTCAAACGACATGCCCGCAATTTTCATCAGGGCGAAAGTCCCCTGTGGCCATAACTTGAGCCCATACCTAAATATCGCTGGCGGGAGCAGCATACCCAGCCAGAGCGTCAGCAAGAGGAACGCGGTCCATGCGAAAAACAATATATTAAACAGGCCGGAACGAAGGAAAATCATGGGGCAGTTGATCCAATCTTCTGAGGTTGGAGTATGTTTTCCAGTTTTGTTTGGGCCGTGGCAACAATATATTTTGTGTATTCACTGATTATCAACGCCGCGGAGCCAGGCCAAAACCACCATTGAGCCCGCTTAAACTGCTCCGGAAATACCGGATGCGGCACGATCTCAATATCTGGCATAATGTGATGAAACTCCAGCAAGCTACGTGGCATATGATAATTAGCCGTCACCAGCCGAATCGATTTATATTTTTGAGCGACGATCCAACCGGCGGTCTCAGTCGCATTGCCTTTTGTACTGGTCGCGGCATACCCCAGGCTTATACAGCATAAAAGCTCGGACGGATTGTGTTGCTGAAGCTCGAGTAATCTTCTGACGTCATTGCCGCGATATACGCCAGATACAAATAATTTTTTGGCTTTTTGATTGGTGAGCAGTGTCAGGCCTTCTTTCAATCGGTCGCTGCCGCCGGTGAGGACAACGATGGCATCGGTTGAGCGCTCTATTTTGGTTTGGTCTTTTGGGATCAAATCGACAAATGAGAATAGCCCATAGGCCCAGCTTCCCAAAACGAGGACGAGCAGAACAACGAACAGACGGAGGCGATGTTTCGAGCGGGAAGGGCCAAACATCATGCGCGAAGCAGCCATGGTCTACACCATTTTCTTCAATGTCTTTAGCACGGTGGAGCGCGCAGTCATCATGGCTATTAAGGCAACGGCGGGGACGATGACACCAACGCTGATCCAGATCGAGATATCAAGGCTGGCCCTCGGCAATAGGCCTTCTTCCAAATTTCTAAGAATATAGTCAAACAGATAGAGGATGGGTGCCGCGAGCAAAATGCCGACAATGCCGCCTTGCAATCCGACGATAAATGCCCGGGTGGCAAATTGACGAGCGATAAATTCATCTTGAGCACCGACAAAATGAAGTACCTCAATTGTCTGGCGATGAATGCCCATCCCGGTTCGGGTGGTGAAAACGACAGTGCCAATTGTCGCCAACGTAATGAGAAAGACCACAGACAAGGCAATCAGCTCGGTTGAATGCAAAGTGTCGACCAAACTCGTCAGCCAAACGCTATGATCATCAACCGTCGCACCCGGTATCAGCGGTGATAGGAAGTCGTTTAGTTTTTCGGCTGTTAAATTTGAACTGCGATCTACTTCAACGTCAATGATCTGAGGGAGTGGCAGGCCGTCTGAGCCTGCTGTTTCGCCGAGCCACGGTTTAAGTAACCGGCTTATTTCACCCGCCGAGATCCTATTTGAACTCAGCACTCCATCCACTTTTTTGAGCGCCTCCAAAGCTTCTGAGACATTTTTTTCATCAGCCTCGATGTTCTCGCCCGCGGGTATCTGAACGGTCATGGTGTCTTGGATGCCGTGCTCGAAGACGCCTGATATCTGGTGGAGCATCAGCATTCCGGCAATCGAGAGAGCCGCCAACAGAACCATAAAGGCAATGAGCCAGGGTAGGAAGCGGTTGGTGTCGTCCTTTTCCAAGGCAAGATTTAATTGGCGAAAACGCATTTTTAAACCGCCTCTTCAGCATCAGGAGAAGATTCGAGGGACGTGCCGTTTGAAGGAATAATTTCGAGACGCCCGGCATTAAGTTTTAATATCGGGCGGCCCAATTCCCTAACCATCGCTTCGTTATGGGTTGCAATAATGACTGTCGTGCCGAGTTTGTTGAGCTCCTCAAACAGATGCATCAATCTTGCCGCGATGCGATCATCAACATTGCCGGTTGGCTCATCCGCATAAAGGATTTTTGGCCGCGCGATCACCGCCCGGGCGATGGCAACGCGCTGCTGTTGGCCACCCGACATCGTTGGTGGACGGACATCCATATGATTCTCCAAAGCGACCCAAGTGAGCAGTTCTTCGACATGCCGGCGAATCTCCGATTCGCGCACTCCGGCAACTCGGAGCGGCAATGCGACGTTGTCGAAGGCCGTTAAATGCGGCAGCAATCGAAAATCTTGGAACATCACACCAATGCGCCGGCGGATTTTAGGGAGCTGCTCGTGCGGCAACGTCGAGACGTCGCGCCCGAACAAGGAAATCAATCCTCGCGTTGGTAGATGAGCGAGATACATCAGCCGCAATAGGGACGATTTTCCAGCGCCACTGGGGCCTATCAGAAAGTGGAACGAGCCGGCTTCGAGGCCGAAGGTGATGTCTTGCAGCACCTCTGGACCCAGTCCGTAGCGGAGTCCTACATTTTCAAATCGGACAACTTCAGCCATTAATACAGATTTTCGTCTTTGATTGATTGGTCATGGTTCGGGTGCAGAATGACACGGCACTTGCCCTTTCGTCCAGCGCCGCTTGCGCTCTGAACAGCTTTTTCCTATAAGTATCAATAGTGTAATGACAATGGATGCCAATGTATATTTCTTGTCCGTCTTGTTCGACCTTATTTAACGTCGATGGTGTAAACATTGGAACGAATGGCCGGGCCGTTCGTTGTTTTAATTGTAACCATACTTGGCATCAGTATCAGGCAGTTCATCAGCCACAACCGCAATACGTGTCGCCTGGACAATTCGCTGTACCGCCGATAGCGCCGGCTCCACAGCCTCAATTTACACCGCCGCCGGCTCCTGAACTTTCTCCATCGCCAGCGCCGGAACCCATTCCGGAAGAGGACTTGCCATCAGAAGAAGAGCTAGATGCAGCCCTGGGAGCGACGGAAGAAGGAGATACATTCGACGAAGCTCCGATAGAAGAACCGAATGAGATCAGCCTTGAAGATTTAGAAGCTCTCGAAGATCCTGAGCCGCTTGAAGCTTTTACGCCTGATCCCGATGACGAGGAAGATGAAGAGAACAAGGGCGGTATTGTTAAAACCCTGATTAAAACTCTGATCATCCTTATTATCTTTGGTGGCATTGGCACCGGCGCGGTCTTTATGCGCGGCATCGTTGTTGATCTCATTCCATCTTCGAATGTTGTCTTTGAATTAATAGGTCTTCGTGTTGCGATACCGGGCGAGGGATTAAACGTAAATGCTGGAGATCCAAAAAAAGAAAAAAATTAATGACCAGGACTGGATAATAGTTAAAGGTTTGGTCAGAAATGTAAGCGATGTGGAGCAACTTGTTCCTATATTATTTGTCAGAATCCTTGATGTTAACAAGCAATTGATTGGTGTAAACAAAGTTACTCCTTCCGTTAAATCTTTAAAACCGAACGGTCAGGTGAAGTTTGAAACAAAATTCCTTGAAGCAAAAATTTTGACGGGTCGAGACGTAGATATTGTGTATGGACCTTTTCAAGACAAAGAGGGCGGTGAACAGAAATAGCTTTTAATTTTCCTCAAATTCGGCAATTTGTGCCGGGTCTGCCCACCTCTGAAATCCTGCCCAACATGCTAACCTTTTGATAATAAATGATTTTAGTTTCCGTGCATCCGGCATGGTTTTTACTCTGTTATTGGGTATGCGCTGCAAATTGCAGCGTGCTTGAGGGAGCGAAAAAATGAATTGGATACATCATCACACAGAACTCGAGCGGTTTGAGCGCTACCAGTTGGATGAGTGCTCGCGTAGAAATGCATCGTCTGCGCCGTGAATTTTTCCGAGAATTGGTTTCCAGGCTGAAAGACACCCTAGCGTAGATCATATGACACATGAGGTCGTTGCGTCCCCTCAAGTGCTAAGGTTAGAGTGTTCTCAGAAGAGGGGAACAACATGCGCTTGAATCTTGGCTGTGGTAACAGCAAAATCGACGGCTATCTCAATGTCGATAGCCAAGAGGCCTGCGCGCCTGATCAAGTTGTAGACCTCGAAACATTCCCCTGGCCTTTTGAAGATAACAGCGTCGATGAAATAGTGATGAGCCATGTTTTGGAGCATCTCGGTGAGACTAAAGAAATTTATCTCTCAATCATCCAAGAACTTTATCGTATCTGTAAGGCAGATGCGGAGATCAACATTAAAGTACCGCATCCGCGCCATGATGATTATATCACTGATCCAACTCATGTACGGCCTATCCTGCCGCAGCAGTTTCACCTGTTTTCAAAACGACTGAATGCTGAATGGCGCGACGAAGGATATGCCAATACACCCTTGGCGGATTATCTCGATGTTGATTTCGAAGTAGAAGACGTGCAGTGGGTGCCCGCCGATGAATGGATTGAGCGCCTGCAAAGCGGCAAAGTCTCCTCGGACGAACTCGCAACTCGCGCTCAGCACGAATACAATATTCTGAAAGAAATACAGATTAAGCTACGCGTGGTTAAGTAAGCCACTTTCGTAGAATCCCCCCACCCTAACACTCCCCCTCAAGGGAGGGTTAGGGTGGGGGGATTCTAAAACCGCTTGAGCAGCCGCTCGATGTAGTCGAGTTCGATCTCGGGCCGCCAGAGATCGCCCGCTCGGCGGCGGAGTTCTTCCAAGATTTTCCGCGCCCGTTGCATTTCGCTTTCGCCTGGAATCTTCACCTGGCCGGTGGCGGTTCCCTGGTTGCCTTCTTCTTGTTGACGGCGGCCAAAGGGATCACGGTTGCCGGGCCGCATACCTCTGAGGCGGGGGCCAGAAAACGCACCAAAGCGGCCCCCAGGGCCACGGCGGCCATTTGCACGGCCACGGCCTCGTCCCATGCGCCGCGCTAGGGCTCGGGCAGAATTTCGCGCACCTTGGCGCAAAGCTTCAAGAGCACGGGACTGCGGGCCTACCGATTCGCCGGGACGGCCTTTGCCAAGCGCTTTTTCTGACTGGCGCATTGCGCGCTCGGCGGTGCCGAGGCCTTTCGGGATACTGCCCATCATTTCGCCAAATTTCTGCATCATTTTGCCGAGTTGACGGCGGATACCTTCCTGATCAGACAATCCTTCGCGCTTTTTTTTGTTTTCCGGATTTCGGCCTTCCTGTTCCCGTTCCGCGGGGTCCTGCTGCGCACGCTTATGGGTCTCTTCGAGTAATTTTTGTTGGCGGCGAATAATTTCGCGAAGCTCGCGCATCGTCTTTTGCGCTTCTTTGGATTGTTGACTTTGGCGACCGCCGCGGGCCAAGGCACTGCGTAAATTTTCGAGCATGCGCTGCAACTCAGCCATTAACTGGCGAGCAGCCTCTCGTGATCCTTGGCGCATAAGCTCTCGGGCACGGTCCAGCATGCGCTGAATGTCCTGATTTGTCATGGTTTGCGCATTCGGATCCAGCGGTGAAATTTGGCCACGCTGCTGTAACTCGTGCATCAAGGCAGCCATAAACTTCTCTAAGGCCTTTTGAACTTCGTTCATCAAACGTTCGATTTCTTCCGTGCTGGCGTTGCGATCAAGCGCTTCCATCAGGCGGCGTTGCGCAGCGCGAAGGTCAGCACCAGCAGTTGCTGCCCGGCCTTCTTCGATTTGAAGGGCGATGTCCCACAGCATCTTTTGGACCTGGACGACGGCAATTTCTTTTTTGTCTCTCTTGAGACGTTCGCGGGCGACTCTCAGACCCAAATAAATTGTATTATTGCCATCAAAAAGAGAGGGCTCATCTGTCAATTGGTCCAGCTTAAGGCCGGCTAAAATTCGAGAGCGGTTATCGACGGCTAATCGCTTGCGTATCTCATATATTTCTTTGGCCGCGGGGTGGCTAAATCGCCGCTCCGGCAGCACAACAGGCTCAACTTGGCTAAGCCCGGTTTGGCCCTGCTCATCTCCGACCAATAGATGCACAAGCACCGGCAGGCCCGCCCAAACGTGCGAGATTAAATCGTGGTTTGATTTTCTTTTAACGTCGGTCTCTTCCTGGCCCGGCAACGGCAAGCGCAGGATAATTTCATCTTGGCCGCCTGGAATTCTTTGACCATCCAACCGGCGAATGGAAGCCGTCACGGTCTTTACGCCATAGTCATCCTTGGCTGAAAATGGGAGCTGAAGACGGAGCTGCGGTGTTGTTTCGGGTGCGCCAGAAAATTCAATCGTCGGCGCCGCATCCTTGAGGATGGTCATCGGCCAGCCGGCCAATTCATGCCCGTGTTGGAGGATGGAGAGACGCTCACCGGTTTTTATTTGTTCGCCGCCAAGTTCGGTTTCGAGATGATAGGCATCGGCTTCAATGCGATTGAAATCCATTGTATTTGAAACTGTCTCTGTTTGGCTGACACTCAGTTGCGGTAGGGCGCCGCCGCCATTGACCTGCGCTAATATCGTGCTGCCCGCTGGTACTTTGAGAAGTTTGGGTTGTTCCGCGGTCGTTGTTGCACCGCCAACGGTAGAATTTTGATTGCCGACATGCAGCACAATCGGCGGCACACCTGTATAGGCTGGAGGCGTAATCCAAATATTGATCGCCACCGAACGGCCTAAAGTCAGCGCACTCAGCTCTGGCAGGATTGCGCGGCCTAAACGATTAAAGCTGTCACTGCCGGCTGCGATAACGCCGACAATGAGCAACAGACCAACCGCAGCCCGCATGCCCCAGGGATCGCGCTTTGCCAGTCCGGCTTTAGGCAATCTAAGTTTTAGCTGATTCGCTTGCGCCGCCATGCGCGCCTGATGGGCTCGCCATAGAGCGCGTGCCACACTGTCGCCCCGTCCAGCGGCTAAGGTGTCATCCAGCGCTGCCAGGGGCCGGTGTTCAAGATCGCTCGCCTGCTCAATATGGTGCTGCGCCTGAATATCTTTGACCCGCGGCAAACGGGTGAAAGCTTTTTGGATGGCGGCTAAAAAAGCGATTAGAAAAGCAACGACGATTGCAGCATGGAGCCAAATAGGGAGATAGGAAAAAAGCTCTAAAAGGGCGGCAAAGGAAAACATACCGGCGAGTGCAACCGCTGGCCACAGCGCCGGCCACAACCGCTCCCACGTCAGACTGGCCCGCGCCAGTCCGAGATAGAGACTATAAATAGGGCCCCTTGTAGTCTTGGGCTTCGAGTTTCCTATTGGCAAATCCTAATCACCTTACATGTTCTAAACGACATATAGAGTGTGTTCCGTCGTTTAGGGGTCCCAGTTTGGCAGATTTTCGTAGTTTAACAAAGTGTCTGGCTCTATTCGCTCGCGAACAATTGAATATTTGTCACCTTTTACCAGCACTTCCGGGATCAGCGCCCGGCTGTTATAGGTCGAGGACATGACGGCGCCATAGGCCCCAGCGGAGCGAATGGCCAATAAATCCCCAGCTTCTGCGGCTGGCAGGTCAATTTCTGTCGCGAAGGTGTCGCCGGTCTCACAAACCGGGCCAACAACATCGACGCGTTCAAGATTGGCACCCGAAATTGGCTCGATGGCCGGCACAATATCATGTTTTGCATCATACAGGCTCGGCCGCATGAGATCGTTCATCGCGGCATCTAAAATCAAGAATCGCCGCGTTGCTCCTTCTTTAACGTAAACAATCTGTGTCACCAAAATACCGGCATTGCCGACGATGAGCCTGCCGGGCTCAAAGAGGAGGTCACATTCCACATCACCTAAGACTTCAGAAACCACTTTGCCGTATTCAGCCGGGCTTGGTGTTTCGGCGCTATCATAGGGAATGCCGAGACCACCACCGAGATCAAGTCTTGGGATCGCATGACCATCGGCTCTCAAAATGGCAACAATATCACGAAGCCGGATGAAGGCGTCGCGAAACGGCTGAAGCTCGGTCAGCTGAGAGCCAATATGAACGGCCAGTCCAGTGATCTCGATATTTGGCAATTTACTCGCGCGGTTTATGACATCGTGAATGCGTGTCCATTCAATGCCAAACTTATCTTCCGAGCGTCCGGTTGATATTTTGTCATGGGTATGGGCATCAACATCCGGATTGATGCGAAACGCCACTGGCGCAATTACGCTCATCGATCCCGCAATCTCGTTGAGAGCATGCAACTCCGGCTCAGATTCAACATTTATCTGAAGAATGTTTTCACTGAGTGCATGTGCCAATTCATCGCGGGTCTTACCAACGCCGGAAAAAACAATTTTATTGGCTGGCATGCCTGCTTTGAGCGCGCGCGTTAATTCACCGGATGAAACAACGTCAGCGCCGGCTCCCATATCGGCCATAATTTTGAGCACAGCTATATTGGAATTTGCTTTAACAGCAAAACATACAGTAGCTGAAACATCCGAAAGAGCTTCCGAGAACACTCGAAAATGACGTTCTATGGTCGCGCTGGAATAGCAGTAAAAAGGCGTGCCGACAGCTTCCGCGATTTCGGAAACCGGTACGTCTTCGGCAGCAAGCACGCCGTTTTTGTATTCAAAATGATCCATGTCGGGCTCGTTTTAGGACGGGTTAATAGCTGGGATATTTGCGCGGAAAATCCGACTTTTCACCGGGTGGTGGTTGCACATCGTTCTTCTTACCGCAGGCGGACAGGATCGGTAGCGTCATTAAGACGACCAATAAGCTCAAAACAAATCTATGTAATCGACGCTGTTTCATCTGCTTCAATCCCAAACTGCTTGTTACCCAAGATACTTGAGGCGCGCCTGAGCGCAAGCCTCTTTGACGTTGGCCGGTGCAGGTCCACCAAAGCTCGATCTTGCGTTTAAAGCCTGTTCAATATCGAGCATGGCCAAAACATCTTCGGTTATTGCGGGTTCTACACTTTGCATGTCGGTAAGATTTAACTCTTCCAACATACAGCCTTTACTCTCCGCAAGCTTTACCATGCTACCACTAATGCGGTGAGCTTCTCTAAACGGTTTACCAAGTTCCCGCACCAACCAATCGGCCAAATCAATGGCGTTGGAGTTTGCGGCTTTTGCGGCAGCCAGCAATTTATCGTTATTAAATGTTATTTCCTCAAACATGCCGGTCATCGCCGCAACGGTTAGCGCAAGCGTGTCTGCCGTCTCAAAGACAGGTTCTTTGTCTTCTTGCATGTCTTTGCTATAGGCAAGCGGCAGGCCCTTCATGACAATCAGCAAGGCATTGAGATTGCCAATCACGCGGCCAGATTTAGCGCGCACCAATTCGGCGGCGTCTGGATTTCTTTTTTGCGGCAGCATCGAACTGCCGGTTGAAAACGAATCCGGCAGATTCACAAAGCCAAAAGACGCACTTGCCCAAATGACAATTTCTTCGGCCAATCTCGAGAGATGGATCGAAAGAATTGCGGCGAGCGATAAATATTCAAGCGCAAAATCCCGGTCTGATACAGCATCAAGGGAATTGGCCGTCGGCCGTTCAAAACCAAGCGCGTCTGCAGTTGCCTGCCGATCAATTGGAAAGGACGTTCCTGCGATCGCGCCTGAACCGAGCGGATTTTCGTTCATTCTTTTCCGGCAATCGGCGAGCCGGTCCCGATCTCGACCCACCATCTCAACATAGGCCAGCAAATGATGGCCGAGCGTAACCGGTTGCGCCGTTTGTAAATGTGTGTAGCCAGGCATAATGGTGGCGGCGTGCTCTTCTGCCCGTGCGATCAACGTCGCTTGAAATGACTGCAAATCAATATCCAGCCGATCGAGATCATCTCGGACCCAAAGTTTGAAATCCGTTGCCACCTGATCATTCCGTGACCGCGCGGTGTGCAGCCGCCCTGCT
>CAJXJM010000034.1 GCA_913054205.1 uncultured Rhodospirillaceae bacterium | reverse complement strand
AAAATGATGGGCTATATCATTCTGCCTCAGGCAATTCGAAATTCAGTGCCTGCTTTGGTCAACACCTGCATCAGTATCTTTAAAGAAACAACAATTGTGCTGCTGATTGGCTTCAGTGACTTTCTTGGTATTATCCAACTCTCACTTGAAGATCCAAAATGGTTGGGCCCGCCGCATATTTTCAGTTCGGCCTATGTCTTCGCAGCCCTTATTTATTTTTCATTTACATTCGGCATGTCGAAATATTCTCTACGGTTGGAAAACCGCAGCAATGTCGATCAATAAAAGCCGTTAGGAACAACGATGTCTGAAGAGCCGGTAATTTTATTCGACAAAGTGAACAAGTGGTTCGGTGACTTTCATGTCCTGCGCGACATTGATCTTAGTGTTGCCAAGGGTGAGCGGATTGTCATCTGTGGGCCGTCCGGGTCGGGCAAGTCGACATTGATCCGCTGTATCAACCGGCTTGAAGAACACCAACAGGGCTCGATTGTCGTGCAAGGCCTGGAGTTAACGGACGATCTTAAAAACATCGATTCCATACGTTCCGAAGTCGGCATGGTGTTTCAGTCCTTTAATCTGTTCCCGCATATGTTGGTGCTCGATAATTTGGTGATTGGCCAGCATTTGGTGCGGCGACTGCCAAAAGCCGAGGCAGAAGAAATCGCCATGACGTATCTCGAGCGCGTCAAAATCGCTGATCAGGCAAACAAATTTCCGGGACAATTGTCGGGCGGCCAGCAGCAGCGTGTGGCAATCGCTCGCTCGCTTTGCATGAAACCCAAAATCATGTTGTTTGACGAAGTTACCTCTGCTCTTGACCCGGAAATGGTGAAAGAAGTTTTGGACGTTATGGTCGATCTCGCCCAGGAAGGCATGACGATGTTGGTTGTTACCCACGAGATGGGATTTGCTCGTACAGTTGCTGACCGCGTTATTTTTATGGACGAAGGGCAAATAATAGAGGAAAACACCCCGGACGCATTTTTTGATAATCCCGCGTCCGATCGGGCCCAGCATTTTATCGGCCAAGTTTTGCATCATCTCTAATAAGAAGTACGGACATATAAATGGATAAGAAAATTACAGACCCAAATCATATTAGGCCCAATTTCCAAAACGTCCCTTTCTGGAATCCAACAAAAATTCACGATCACGAGATTGGCAAAAAAATTCACCGAATGGATCTGAACGAGTGCCCTTATCCGCCTTCACAAAAAGTTATAGAAGCAATGCAAAGTGTGGCTGGAACGCTTAATCGCTATCCTGATGGCACCTGTCCCGAATTAACACCGCTTATTGCAGACCGAGTGGGTGTGCCGATTGATACCATCACTTGGGGCGGCGGCAGCACTCAACTGCTGACAAGCATTGCCGAAATCTCAGTGGCACCCGGTCAAAATCTGGTAACGCCTCATCTTATATGGAGACGCTTCGAAGGCGTTTTTAAGATTGTCGATGCCAGCGTAACTTCTGTGCCAAACAAAGTGGATGGCGGTATCGATGTAGAGGCCCTAACCAACGCTATTGGAAATGATACAAGACTTCTGATCTGCGTCACGCCAAACAACCCAACCGGCATGATGCTCAGCGAAGATGAAATTCGCCACGTGAGCGAAAACACGCCCGAAAATGTGTTGTTGTTCGTGGACGAAGCCTATCATGAATTTGCCGTCCATGCGGGCGGTCCAAATGCCCTTGAAATATTAAAAGAGCGAAAAGGTCCTTGGGTTATCACCCGTACTTTTTCGAAAGCTTACGCTCTCGCCGGCGTTCGATTGGGCTATGCAATATGCAGCTCACCAGAAACGGTTAACGCTCTTCGCATGGTCTCGAGCACATTTAATCTGAACGGCTTTGCCGAAACAGCTGCTGTGGCTGCCTGGCATGATCCAGATTACACCCAATTCATTCTCGACAAAAACGCGGAGGAACGAGATCGCATCATCGCAGGTCTTCAAGATATGGGGTATGAGCCGATGCCATCTGTAACCAACTTTGTTTCCTGTGATATCGGTCGGCCCGGTGCCGAAGTTGTGACGGCGATGCGAGAACGCGGCCTTAGAATTGCGACTGTAGGCGGCAACGATTTTACTAATTTCATCCGCGTCTCTATGGGAATACCCGAGGACACCGATGCCTTTCTGGAAAATCTTAAGGCTGTCTTGGGCTAAAATTATATTTTACTAAAATTTTAGTGAGGACCTTAAAATCTGCAAGGTTGATCCCCATATATAGAATAGGCAAACGCCGAAAAGTTCAATAACTGGCGTGATTTTCAATTGAGAGAGTCTCTAGGCATGGCGAACGTACTCGTCGTTGATGACGATCAAGCAAATTTGGATATTGTTGAGCTTTGGCTTAGAAGTGAAGGCCATACGGTGTCACAGGCATTGGATGGTGACGTTGCCCTCAATTCTTTGGATGAAGAAGATTTCGATGTCATGATCACTGATCTTATTATGCCGCGAACTGAAGGAATTCAGCTCATCTTGGAAATTCGGCGAACCCACAAAGATATGGGGATCGTGGCTATATCCGCTGGTGGTAAAAAAGGCGTTAGCTATCTCGATGCCGCGAAAAAATTGGGGGCCGATACAATTATTTCAAAGCCGTTGGATCAGGATAAAGTTATCGGCGCTGTGGAAGCGCTACTCCACTAATTTAATCGGAAAACTATAACCGTCCGGAAACACTAGCCTGCGATATTGTTTTTCCCATTCCACTTTCCACTACTCATTGGCATTGTTACCCAACTTCGCCATGAGTGCGTCTAATTTTGAGTAAAGCTCTTCCAGAGCTTCGGTGCCGAATTCGGCTTCAATTTCCCTATAGACTTGCTGAGAATGCGGACCAACCTGAGCAATCAACTTGCGCCCGTCGGACGTAATAGAAACGATGGTGCGCCGTTGGTCCTTGTTGTCGGCCTGCTTCTTCAGTAATTCTCTGGTTTCCATCGTGCGGATGATGCGGGTGATACTGGGTTTTAGAAGGCAGCACATCTCAGCCAACTCGCCCAAATCTTTTTGTCCGTGGTCAAATAGCGCTCGTAATACCCGCCATTGCTGATCGGTTAAATCATGGGCTCTAAGGCTTGGCCGGAAACGCTCCATCACTGCTTCCCTCGCACGCAGCAGCGCCATCGGCAGCGAGCGGGAAAAATCACGTAAACTTTCTGGATCGCTCACAGATATCAGCTTTCTTCTGCAATCGTGTTGCGAAGCACGCCAACTCCGGAAACTTCGACCTCCACCACATCACCCGGCACCAACCATTTTGGTGGATCAAAACGCGCGCCTGCTCCAATCGGTGTTCCTGTCGCAATGATATCACCCGGCTTCAATTCCATGAAAGAGGATAAATAATGCAGGAGATAGGGAATTTTAAAAATCATATTTGCCGTTGTGTCATCTTGGCGCAATTCGCCATTGACCCGGGTTTGAACAGCAAGCGAGTCATAGTCGCTAATTTCATCAGCCGTTACCATCCAAGGACCTATCGAGCCACTGGCAACGAAGTTTTTGCCCGGCGTTACGTTAAATTTGCCGTGACGCAGCCAATCTCGGAGCGTGCCTTCATTCATGATCGATAAACCGGCTATATGATCAGCAAAGTTCGCTTCTGAAATTCGCCTGCCTGCTTTGCCGATAACAACCACGATTTCGCCTTCATAATCGAGTTGTTCCGATTCCGGCGGCCGAAGGATATTTTGCTCATGCCCAACCAAAGAGCCCGGAGTCCGCATGAAGACGCTCGGATATTGGGCTCCGTCTGTGCCGTCTTTATACTCATCATTTCGGTTACCGTAATTCACGCCGATACAGATAATTTTCTCTGGGAAGGGAATGGGGCTTTCCAAAGCAACATCGTTGAGAGAAAAATCAACAGGGTTGTGTGACGCTATATCTTTGACTCTGCCCATGGCCTTCTCTGGAGCATCGGACCGCAGAACATTGATTAATGCTGAGTAGTCACCGCCAAGCCGTGCACCGACGTCAACAATCCCGTCATCGGTTACGACGCCATAACTGCTTTTGCCGTCGACTTTAAAACTTGCAATTTTCATTTCATTTTTCCTTTAAAGCAGCCCAGCACGCTCGAGCACGCCGTCCAATCGTTTTTCAAGCTGTGGTTCTGCCGGCATCATCGGCAGGCGATGGTGGTTTTCGGGGATAATTCCCAATCGCTTCATCATATATTTAATCGGGATCGGATTTGTGTCATAGAACACACTTTGATTGAGCTCAAGCAAACGCTGATGAAGCTCTTTGCCTTTCGCTAGATCATTGTCCCACACAGCCTGGCACATTTCAGATAGCAGATCTGGGCGGAGATTGCCTACAGCGTTCATTAAACCAACAGCGCCAATTGCCATTTCTGGAAAACTCAATTCTTCCAAGCCAACAAAAACCAAATAGTCGGGAAAGGCATCGAGGCATTCGGAAACAAACGCTAGATCGTTAACCGCGTGTTTCATGCCGACAAAACCAGGACTTCTGTCCTTCAACTCTTTCACGGTGTCCAATGTCACCGAAACGGCTGTCCGACCAGGAATATGATAAATCATCCACGGCACATCGATACCATCCGTCACATCTAGATAATATTCGATCAGACCACGCTGAGGCGGTGTGATGTAATACGGCGTCACGATCAGCAACGCATCGACACCGGCTTCGGCTGCATGGCGGGTGAGCACTTTCGATTCTGCGAGGGACTGCGAGCCCGTGGCTGCGACAACAGGTAAGCGTCCGCTATTGGTTTTAATTGCCGTATCGACTGCAGCATTGCGCTCTTCCGTGGTGAGCGTTGAAGGCTCCGACGTCGTGCCATTGACCAAAATGCCATGAGAGCCTTTTTCAATTTGGAACTCAACCAGACCCGCATAAGCATCATAATCAACCTCCCCATTGTTGAAGGGTGTAATTATCGGCGGGATGGAGCCCTTTAGTTTTGACAGATCATATGACACGAGATTACTCCCTTTATAAATCTGAAATTGTTCGTACTATTGACAGCGTCTGTAATTTAGTTAACATGTTAATTAATAATAAATTATTGTCAATTTAAATGTTGGCACTCAAAATTCCAAGGAAGAAGAGGGAAGCAAAATATGCCGCACATTATTCTCGAATATTCTAGCAATATCGAAGATAAGATGGCGTTGGACAGTTTGATCGAAAAAGTTCACGCGACGGCTGTTGAAACCGGAATTTTTCCGCTGGGTGGTTTGCGTGTCCGTGCAGCCAGACGAGATCACTATAAAATTGCCGACGGCCATCCTGACAATGGATTTATTCACGTCGAGCTTAAAATTGGCCCGGGCCGAGATAGAGAGACTAAAATTGCAGCGCTGAACCAAATCTTTGGTACGGTAGAAGATCACCTAAAACCGCTCCATGAAAATGGACCTCTCGCTATGTCGATTGAGCTGAACGAATTTGATGGTGAATTGCGTATCAATAAAAACAACATGCACAAATATGTCGAAGAACGTGCCAATGCCTGACGGTTCAGAGTAAGTCACAAAGGTAAAAATTATGAGCCTCTATTACGTTCAAAAACTCATCTATGAGCTAAACCGCGACCCAAACGCGGCCAAACGCTTTGAGGAAGATATGGACGGGCTTCTGGAAGAGTATGATCTGACGGAAGAAGAACTCGTGGCGATACGCAAACCCGATATCGGTCTTCTCTATGTGCTCGGCGTCAATGGCCAAATCCTGATGCATTACTCCGCGCTTTGTAAAATGCCTTGGGATGATTACATTCAAGCAATGAAAGATGGTATTGAAGAACATGGGCCGGTTCGTGCTGGTCTCTATGCACGAACAGGTGGAGGTGCGGTATGACCCTTGTATTTGCAGGTACATGTTCACATGCGCCAGGTATCACCGGCCGGGCAGACCGCGCCGACCCCACTCAGCGCAAAACATTGCTCGATAACTTTGAGCGTATGCGTCAAGCGATCAAAGACAGCGGTGCCGAAGCACTTGTCGTCGTCGCAGCCGAACATTTTGCCAATTTTTTTATGAACAACATGCCGTCCTATTGTATCGGCATGGCGGATTATTATGAAGGCCCGATTGAGGACGAAGAGTGGTTGGCCATCAAGAAAACCCGTATTCCCGGCAATTCTGACTTATCGGAGCGCCTGATTAAAACAATCATGCGAGATGTCGACGTTGCTTATGCTCAAGAGTGGAAATTTGACCACGGCATCTCTGTGCCATTGCACTTTTTAACTCCCGATTACGATCTCGATATCATTCCGGTCAATATCAACTGCCAGGGCCCGCCCCTCACCCCGCTTAACCGGGCCTATGAGTTTGGCCGCGCCCTTCGTAAAGCCTGCGACGCTGTGCCGGAAAAAATCGCCATCGTCGGTACCGGCGGAATATCACATTGGCCCTGCACGCCAGATTCCGGCAAAATCAATGAAGAATTTGACCGTGAGTTTTTGGATCACTTTATCGCCAATGACAAAGACGCCATGTTGGCCTATTCAGATGAAGAGACCTATGAACGTGGTGGTCAAGGCGGCTTTGAGATCAGAACCTTCGTTGCCGTGGCAGGTGCCTGTGAAGGCGCGAAGGGTGAACTTTGGTGTTATGAGCCAATTCCAATTTACGCAGTTGGCTGTACTGTAGCTACAATGGAAGTTGCTTAGAATATGGAAAATAATCTCTCCGAGAAAATCGCCTTTGTCACCGGCGGCAGCAATGGCATAGGTGCCGCCACGGTGCGCGCATTGGCCTCTGCAGGCGCACAAGTCATTATTGGCTACAATACAGGCAAAGATCGCGCCGAAACTCTCCTAAGCGAATTGCCAGGTGATGGTCATTCAATTCAACAACTCACCTTGGAGGACGGCGCCTCCGTCAAACAAGCGGCCGAAACAGTAGGTGCCAATCATTCTAAGCTCGACATCCTGGTCAATTCAGCGGGCTTTACCAAACCTATTCCGCATGATGATCTTGATGCCCTCGATGACGAATTCATGGATAAAATGCTGATCGCCAATGTGCGTGGCCCGTTTTCGGTAATTCGGGAATTCAGATCCCTTCTCAAAGCCGGCGGCGACAGTGTCATTGTAAATCTGTCATCAGTGTCTGGATTTACAGGATCCGGCAGCTCTATTGCCTATGTCGCCTGCAAGGCCGCTATTGACACTATGAGCCTCGCGCTGGCGCGTGTCCTTGGTCCGGAAATCCGCGTAAATTGTGTTTCCCCTGGGGCTGTCGCCACAGATTTTGTCGCCGGGCGAGACCGTGAGAAATTAGAAAAACTCTCAAAAAAATCACCGCTTCAGAAGGTTGTTGATCCTGAAGACGTTGCCGACGCCATTATGGCATGCGTGACCCATCTTCGAAGCACGACGGGTGCCCGCATCATTGTCGATAGTGGAAAATTCCTGAAATAGGCTAGCTGTTTGAGGTCGTGGTCGTTTTCTTTGGCTTAGACTTGGTAATGGCATAAACGCCCACCATGATGATCGCAAAAGCGACAAAGTGAAACGTCTCTACAGTTTCACCCAAAACGACAATTGCCATAACTGTAATGGCGACAAGACGCAGATGAACGGTGCCGCTGGCTCTGTTGGCACCGAGTTTGTGATTGCTGTAATTCCAAAGACCCAAGGCCGCAACGGCGACAATTATTCCTGCCCACAAAACAGATATAATGGTGAACTGGTTCAACTCCATGGGACGATCGTAAATCGTCTCCCAGGCGTAAAACGGCAACAGTAAAACAATCCCCAAAAACTGAATAACGTTTAGCGTTAAAACCACAGGCACACCGGTGGGCATCTTTTGCAAAGACATTGCATATAACGAAAAACCAATAACAGAAACGATCATCCAAATATCGCCGGGATTAGGCTGAAGGTCGGTTAACACCGACATATCTCCTCGCGTCACAATTACCATCACGCCGATGATCGCTATCAGCGCACCGGCGATTTGACCTTTGCTCACCAATTCGCGAAAGAACAACCAAGACAGCGCAAAAGTTACAGCAGGCTGAACCGATGATACAAGTGCACCGTTGATCGCAGTCGTGTGATTAAGCGCGATATATATTGTCGTATTGCCTAGAACGATCAGGCAAAAAGCGCCACCAACATAAACACGCCATTCCTTTAAAACAATCGGCCCGTAATCTCGGAGATATTTCAAGGTAAACGGAAGAACAACCAAGGTCGCAATAATCCATCGCCAAAAAGACAAACCTATCGGTGGAACCGCTCCTTCAACCAAGCGTCCCAGGATTTGATTACTGCCAAAAAATATTTGCGACAAGATGATCACGGCGTAGGGCCACAACAGACCACCACCGCTATTTGCTTCGCTATAGTTGGATTTACGGTCGTTTGAGTTATTCATATTATAATATTCAACTGAAGTCAGTGTTTGATAAATATTTGGACATACCCTAAATTGCCCCACATATTTTAAGGATAATTTTATTTATGTCACAAATATTGCCCCAACAAAAATTATTGTTAGAACTTCTCATTATGTCGGGAGACATAGCGGTTTCCGACGGTGGAAATCACGAAATTTTAGACCGGACGTTGAAAGAATGCGTCGATGCAAAATGGGTCTCGTTGAATACTTTCGGTGCCGGTTTTAATAAAGCCAGCATCACCGATGAAGGCCGCTCCGTCGTGACTGATTCCTAACACGATATTATCTTTATACTGCGCTCATATAATGGATGCTGAATAGATTGTCCGCATCCGTCCACGCTTTAACCGGTGCAAATCCGGATTTCTGGGCAAGTTCACTGAATTCTTCGATCGAATATTTATACGAATTCTCCGTATGGATAGTCTCGCCTTTTTTAAATTCGAAATTCTGCCCGCCGACCTGGATTGTCTGATCTAATTGGCTGATCAAATGCATTTCGATGCGCCCTAATTCTTCATTGTAAAAGGCATCATGTTCGAAGTTCGAAATATCCAATTCTGCGTCCAGCTCCTTTTTCATGCGTTGCAGTAAGTTCAGGTTAAACTCGGCGGTGTAGCCGGCCGCGTCATTGTAGGCGCTGTTTAAAACTTCGGTGTTTTTCTTCAAATCAACGCCTATCAACAGGCTGCCCTGATCACCGACCATATGGCGCATCCGTGTCAAAAATTCGAGGGCCTCTTTCGGCGTTTGGTTGCCAATCGTCGAGCCTGGAAAAAAAGCAAGCCGTTGATCATGTTCAGACCTCGCTTGCTCGGGCCAGTCGAGCGCATCTGAAAAATCTGCACAGATTGCGCCTACGCGTAGATTTGGATAATCCGCTGCAATCTCCTTGATCGTCAGAATCAAATGCGACTTGGATATATCAATGGCGAGGTATTCGGCAGGGTCGGGCAAGGCCGATAACAGTGCTCTGATTTTTAGGCTTGAGCCACAGCCATATTCAACAACGATTGATTTCGGCTCAACCAGAGAATTGATCTCTTCGCCGATCTCTTTCATCAACGCTATTTCCGTGCGGGTCACGTAATATTCCGGCGCTTCGCAAATTTTATCGAATATTTTGGAACCAATGGCGTCGTAGAAAAACTTCGGCGGTATGGTCTTCTGTGATTGCGACAGGCCATCCAAGACGGTCGACAGGAAATCGTCGGTTTCAGGCTGAAGATCGACAAAATAGTCGATGCCCTCAATTTTCTCTTCGCTCATATTATCGCTGATCCCCTAGTGGAAAGGTTCTTCTTGTAGAGCGCAGACTTCCCTGCCGGCTCGCGCCTGTCAAGCCAGCGATCAAGGATTACAGTCACAAATTTGTATATCGCGTCCCGCGACATTATTTTTACCGCGTCCCGCGACATTATTTTTACCGCGTCCCGCGGCGCGCAAAATAAATGCCGAGAATAACCACCAAGCCACCTGACAATTGCAAGGGACTGAGACTTTCACCAAACACAAACCAGGCGATAATTGCCGCCAAGGCGGGTTGCAACAATAATCCGACCGAGCCGAAAGCCGCCGGCAAATGCGCCAATGCATAAGCAATCATCCCTTGCCCGCCGGCATGCGAGATAAGCGCGAGTGCAACCAATACAGCCCAGCCAAAGAGCGACTGCGCGATGAAGCTTTCGCCGGAGATCAACGTTACCGGCACGAGACCGATACAGGTAACCAAGCTGGACCAAAACATCACGGTCGCCGTTGAAAAATCGGCGCGGAGACGACCTACCGTCATTAAATATGCTGCATAAAAGATTGCTGCCACGAGGCCGTAAGCATCGCCTAGAAGATGGTCGGTTTGAAAAACAAAACTATCTCCAAGCAAAAGAAGGAGACCGGCAAATGAAAAAACCAGACCGATTAAAAAGGTTTTAGAAAATCTCTCGCCAAACAGCAGAAATCCCGCGAGCGTTACAAAAATCGGTGCAAAATTTGCCAGCAGCGTTGAATTTGCGATTGAGGTGAGCTTGATCGACCAATGCCAAAAAGATAAGTCACCAACAAAAAACAGTCCGGCAAGTCCGAGACGCGCAAAATCCTTCAAGGAGCTTGGTTGCCGATGGCGCTTTTCCGGATTTCCCAGATTTTTATTATCCTGGCTCATCCAGAACCACAGAACCGGTAGCGCTAGTAAAACCCGGTGGAATGCCGTTGCAATCGGCCCAAGCTCACTGAGCCGTACAAAAATAGGCGCGAACGATATCGCCGCCGCTCCTAACAGCAAAACGATGACCGCGCGCTGAGTTATTTTGTCATTTTTTACGCGTTCCGACATAGGGCCGGGTTATACAGGCACAATAGCTCAACTGCTATACGCAAATTGTCTCGATGTAATTCAAATAAATTTGGGCTCGAAAGTAGTGAAAAAAGTTTCTACTCTCTACTGCATGACATCTCCGACAAACACGCTTTTTGAAACCCACAATTTGGACGGAAGCGCGCCGCTCCTGCTGATCTGTGACCACGCCAGCAATCATGTGCCGACTGAGCTCGACAATCTCGGCCTGACACCGGATCAGCTTAACCAGCATATCGGTTGGGATATCGGTGCAGCCGCCATTACCCGCGAAATGTCGAAAGACATCGACGCTGCGGCTGTTCTGGCTGGTTTTTCCCGGCTGGTAATTGATCCCAATCGCCAGCCCGGTGATCCAAGCGGCATCCCAAGCATGAGTGATGAAATACCAATTCCCGGCAATCAAAATTTAAGCGAGACGGAACAGGTTGAGCGGACGGATAATTATTTTTGGCCCTACCATCATGCGATTGCTGATGCGCTCGCGCATTTACGTAGAAGAAAAACGGTGCCTCAAAATATTCCGGCTGTATTTTCACTCCATACATTCACGCCGTCCATGTCCTCTGGATCTTCCAATAGTAAAGCGGACAGACCTTGGCACGCTGGAGTCTTGTGGAATCGTGACCCGCGCATCGCCGAGCCTCTGATCCATTTACTGCGTAAACACGCTGACAAATTTGTCATTGGTGACAATGAGCCCTATTCCGGCAAAGAAGTATATTATTCAGTGGATTTTCATGCGGGTGCCGCCGGTTTACCGCATTGCGCCATTGAAGTGCGCCAAGATTTAGTCGCGACACCTGAGGGCGTTGCCTATTGGGCCAAAGTGATTTCCGAAATTCTCAGCGAAATTCTTAGCGCGACTGACCTGCATCAGATCAAACATTACTAATTTTACCTAAATGCGAACTTGCAGGATACGCTCTAGCTCGATACATAATCGTCAGTAAATTAAGATTACCACATGGAATATCAGGGGAATTTAAATGGTAGATGTCGGCGGCATAGCCAGTGAACGGCTAAAAACAATAATTGAGCGTGTTGAACGCTTGGAAGAAGAAAAAGCAGCCCTCGCCGAAGATATTCGCGAAGTCTATTCAGAAGCCAAAGCAGCTGGCTTTGATGTCAAAATCCTGCGCATGGTCATTCGGTTGCGCAAACTTGATGGCGCAGACCGGCGCGAGCAGGATGAACTGCTTGATCTCTATAAACGCGCCCTGGATATGGATTAATTAAAAACCTTCAACCCAGGGCCTGACTTCAATCTCCCAAGACCACGCACTTCGGTGCTGGGTGTGGAGATGATAGTAGGTGTCCGCAATCGCATCCGGTAGTAGCCATGCATCGTCGCCCCGCCCTGCGTCTTCGGTGCGTCCTCGTTCGACCGAGCGAATTCCACCATCGACGACGACGTGGACGATGTGAATATTTTGCGGATGGAGTTCGCGCGCCATACTTTGAGCAAGGCCGCGCAGTCCAAATTTACCCATCGCAAAGGTTGCTGATTTCGGAAAGCCTTTTACACCAGCCGAAGCACCGGTAAACATAATCGTCCCCTTCCCGGCTGGAAGCATTAATTTAGCCGCCTCTTGGCCAACCAAAAAACCGCCATAGCAGGTTGTTAAGATGGCTTCGCGCACTTCTTCCGGATCAATTTCTGCGATCTC
>CAJXJM010000033.1 GCA_913054205.1 uncultured Rhodospirillaceae bacterium | reverse complement strand
GAGCGCTCCGGTTGGACAGGCGGCCACGCAGGATAAACACAGCGTGCAGCTATCAATGTTCACATCGATGGTGCCAAAGGGCGCCCCGGCTGAAAGCGGCAATAGATCGACAGGGGACGGCGCATGTTCATGAAGGTGATTAAGCGCCAAATTAACCAAGGAGCGTTTGTTTCCCATCGGAGCAAAATCGCCGGGCTCGATCGATGTATACTCAGCGGGCGCATATAGGGCATCGGCGACAGACATTGGATCGGTTTGATCGACGATGGTGACACGATCATCACCATAGCCAAGACCTACGGTCACGGCATCGATCAATTCAATCTGATCTTCAAGACCATCGGTTTCGCCTATATTTCCGGGGCCGGTCATAATTTTAATAGCATCAGCGCCGAAGGCTAACGCAACGGCAAAAAAGTCAAAGCCGACCTGTGTCACCTCATTAAGCGCAAAGGGCAGGACATTGGCGGGCAAGCCGCGACCCATATGGGCAACGGCGGCGATCATGTCTTCGCCGTACTGGGTGTCATGCAGAAGTAAAATTGGTTTTTCGCCTTTGGCCTCGCGGTAGCTTTCGAGCAGGAGTTTTACGCGCTCAAAGACAAAATTCCCGGCGGGTAATTGATAGCTCACGGCACCTGTCGGACAGACAGCTGCACAGCTGCCGCAGCCTGCACATATATAAGGATCAATTTCGACTTCATCTTGGGCGGGCGTAATCGCGCTGGTCGGGCAAACATCCAGACACCGCGTGCAGCCAATTTGAGAGCTCCGCGCATGCACACAAATATTACTGTCATATTTGATATAACGCGGCTTTTCGAACTCCCCGACAAGATCGACCAGATCAAACAAGGCTTTTTGGATGCCCGCCGCGTCATTGGCCTCGACGTGGAAATAGCCATCGCGTTTTTCCGGTGCCGGGAACAGTGGATCGTCATTTGAAATGTCGAGAATGAGATCAAATTTGATCGGCACATCTTTATTTTTTTGGCTTATTTCAAAGCTGCCTTGAGAAGAAACCTGCACGGCGGCATAGTCATTTACGACAACTTCAAAGGCACCAAGATGACCGCTCGCCGATTTTATCTCACCAATAAAAACCGGCACATCCATAAGGCGCGGTGGCTGGATATCTTTGCCGTCCTTGAGGAGGCAGGTCACGTTGAGTCGCTCGGAAATTTGTTTGGCAATTTCCAACGTGTTTTCATCCGTGCCGTAAACCAGCAAAGAGCCTTCGGATCGCATTGTAAGGCTGCTTGCCAAGGGCGCATCCAGGGTTGCCTCATGGATAAGAGCCTGAATTTTGGGCAGCGCTTTTTCGCCTTCATGTGACCAACCTGCGCGTTCTCGAATATTGGTATAGGAGATTGAGATGTCCGGATCGGCTTCGACGGCGGTCTCTACAAAGAACGGCGCTTCTTGAGTGCAGGCGACGACCATCGGTGCGCCTTCAGAAACCGCATTGGTAAAATTGGCGATTTGGGCGCGGCAGAGATGTGTATTAACAACCACATCTCCGTCGAACAGTTTGGCGAGCGCCTTTTCCGGCAGCTTCATCGTGCCTTCGCAATCGCAGATTAGAATTTCTTTGCCGTTTAATTTCATTACCTTGTTTCCCTGATGTTCATTTTTATATTTTATTTTTAGATCATTGAGTTCGTTTTGATCCGCGCTTCTGAAGTTGAGACGGCGGTTTTAATTCCTGGCGATGCCACCAAAGAAGTTCACCTTTTAAGAAGTCTTGGGCAAGATCATTTTTTGGAGCTTCGAAAAATTGTGTCGCTTCGGCGTTTTCCAGCAAACGTCCGCGATACAAAAACAAGACTTTATCTGCCAATCGTTTTGCCTGGCCAAGATCATGCGTCGACATGACAATTGTCGTGCCGGATTTTTTAATCGAGGAAATAATTTCCTCAATCGCATGGGTCGCGGCGGGATCCAAATTGGCGGTCGGTTCATCCAAGAAAAAAACTTCGGGTTTTAAGGACCAGGCTCTGGCGATGGCTAGGCGTTGCTGTTCCCCGGTCGAAAGCGCTCGTGCCGGCGTTTTTGCCAGGCGAGAAAGTCCGGTGGCATTGAGCATCTCTTCAACCACGCGGTCGCGTTGATTTTTTTCAATGCCGCGAGATCTGAGCCCAAAATGAAGATTGGCCGCGACCGAGCGCCTTAGCATCACCGGCTTTTGGAAAACCATGGCCTGATATTTTCCAGCCTCATGACGGGCAGGGCCCTTCCAGGTTATGGTGCCATCGTTTGGTTGCAATAGCCCGTGACACAATCGCAGCAAGAGGCTTTTCCCGGCACCATTTGGCCCGAGAATGATGGTATTGGACCCGGCCGATAAAGTGAGGCTCATTTCTTTGATCAAGCGCATGCCATCGATTTCATAGGATACGTTGTCGAGCTCAAGCGGCAGAATATTGCTCTCTGGTGCTGAGAGAACATCCAAATCCGCAGCCGTATCGAGTGAACTATCCATGGTGCCTAGGAACCATGTCAGTCATCAAATAGGTTACTGCGATTTCGCCGCTTTGATCGATCTTCATATAATACCTGCCCAGGTCGCCTGTTTTCATCTCGTTTTGTGAGATTATTTTTTATATTATATATTCATATAATCTTATAATTTGATTTTATGACAAAATTCATGTTCGGTGACAAAACAATTAAACCGTTCTAACGTGATTAGCTACTTAAAGTTAGTCGGCAAACCCACAATTTGAGTAATGATATGAACGACCCGCAATCACCAGAATCTTCACCAGGGCAATTGTCGATGCCACTGGGTGTCATATTGGAACGCCGAGAATCTGACAATCAATGGATCGATTTTGATTGGTGCGTGACATCTGTCTTGCCGGGTGCCGATGATATAGATGAATGGGTGGAGCTTAGAAAAGGCGAAGATAAAAACGGTGCTTGGGTCCAATACCACGCGGGCACCTTGCCGCTTGAAATTTTCAGAAAAGAGACCGAAGGGTATAAGTTTAATCTGAGTCTCGAGCAGCCTTCGGTGTTTATTGTCTTGCGTGAAAGCGATGACGAAGACGACGAACATGATCTTTTTCCTTTTCTTGTAACTGTATGTCCGTATGAGGCGCAGGACTATCTTGATAGTAGCGAAGAAATCGTAGAATCGGTACCGATGCCGGAAGCGATCATGGCTTGGCTGGCTGATTACATTGAAGAGTATTATGTCGAAGAGCCGTTTAAAAAGCGCAAACGCGTAGCCTTCGATCCACGTAAAGAAGGCTACGACAAACCGCCGCCGCCGATCAGTCATAAATATAACAGGCCGTCCTCATGACCATTGATCAAGATGAAGAAAGCGGATTTTTAAATCGCTGGGTTCAACGAAAAGCCGCGGTTCGAGAAGAAGAACTTGAAAAAAAGACGGATATTCCTGATGCGCAGGACGCCCGGCTTCCGGTTGATGGCAATGCCGAAAACGACGAAGAAGAGATCAACCCGGAGGATTTACCGGATATTGATACCCTCGATAAGGATTCCGATTACACGGTTTTTATGAAAAAAGGTGTGCCGGAAAAACTCAAGCGATTGGCGTTACGTAAATTGTTCCATAGCGATCCGGCGTTGGCGGTACTCGATGGGCTCAATGACTATGACGAGGACTACAGCATGATCGGCATGGTCGTTGAGGAAGTCACGACGCGCTACAAAGTTGGCAAAGGCATGGTTGATCCAGATGAAGAAAAGCTTGCCGATGAAGAAGGTGTCGAAGAAATAGAGGATATTGAGGACATTGAGGAATTGCCGGAAGAAATAAAAGAAGAGAGCGAGGAGCAACTGGCCGAAAATTCGGATGAGGAAACGTTGGAAAGCGACGAAGAGAAACCAGATGAAATTCAGCCGGAGCCCATTGAGAACTCTGAAAAATAGGACGCGAACTCGTGATTAAACTTTCGCGCCGATCTTTTTTGAACGGTCTTGCTGGAACCACAGCCGCCGCAGCGTTGATGTCGGTGCCAAATGTACCAGCCCTCGGTGCCGTTTCTAAGGTGACCTCAATAATTGCCAAACCCGGTACCACCGGATTGTTTGGCGCGGACGGCAACATGACAGATGTCTGGGCCTATGGCGGTGAGGTGCCGGGACCGGTATTGCGCGTAAAACAAGGAGAGACCCTCAAAGTTGACCTCCAAAACGAATTGCCACAGAAGACCACGATCCATTGGCACGGCCTCAGAATTAAAAATGAAATGGATGGTGTGCCCTTTCTGACTCAAAAACCGGTCGGAATAGGACAGCGTTTTACCTATGACTTTAATATCCAGGACGCCGGCACCTATTGGTATCATCCGCATGTAAATACATCTGAGCAAGTTGGCCGTGGTCTTCATGGTGCGTTGATTGTTGAAGAACAAGACCCCGTTCAGGTCGACCGCGAGGTTGTTTGGGTACTTGATGATTGGCGCATTCAAAAAGACGGCGCGATTGCCCCGTTTGGCGGATTGCATGACGCGGCGCATGCCGGGCGTTATGGAAATGTTGTGACGATCAATGGCAAAACCGGCACGCCTTTTAAAGTCCGGAGCGGCGAGCGTATCCGGCTGCGTTTGATTAACGCTGCCAATGCCCGAATATTTGGGCTCGAATTTGAAGGCCATGAACCCTGGCGCATTGCGATAGATGGCCATCCTGTCACACCTGCCAAGACCGGGACAGGGCCGATTGTGATTGCGCCGGGCGGGCGAATTGATCTGGTGATCGATATGACGGCGAAAGCCGGCGAAACCTTTAAAATTCGAGATCGCTACCATAATCGGTTTGCCTACACGCTTGCCTTGATCGCTTATTCAGATCAAAAGCCCATCCGTAGCAAACCCTTGGAGGCACCAAAAAAAATGGCTGCCAATCCGGTGCCCTTTCCACAACTAGGTAGCGCCGAACGCCATGAAATGATCTTCCAAGGCGGTGCGATGGGCGGGCTGCGTGGGGCCACCTACAAAGGCAAGGAAATGGGGCTTCGAGAGCTTGCCCGAATGGGGATGGTCTGGGCAGTCAATGGCGAGGTTATCCCGCCGATCGAAGAAGATGATATTGGAAAACCAATGGTGTCGCTCAAAAAAGGATCGAGCCATATTTTGCGCTGGCGCAATGATACAGCCTTTGCTCACCCCATCCATATGCATGGCCATTCTTTCCATCTGATTTCCCGGAACGGTACAAAACTTTTCGCTCCCCTCATCATGGACACCGTCCTGATTGCGCCGAAAGAGTATGTTGATGTCGCGTTCGTTGCCGACAATCCCGGAGATTGGGCGCTGCACTGTCACATTTTAGAGCACGCTAAATCCGGCATGATGGGTTTTGTACGAGTTGGCTGATACAATAATTAAGTGACAGTCGCTTGATTCAATCGATCGATTTCAACAATAACCTTGGCGGCGATGTCCATATAGGCTTTGGCGTGCGGGCTACTGGTTTTGCTAACAACAATCGGCTGGCCACCATCCGAGGTTTTGCGGATTTCGACATCCAGTGGAATTGCGCCCAAGAACGGACAGCCGTATTTTTCAGCGGTCTCTTTAGCGCCGCCGTTATCAAAAATATGGGCTTCATCGCCGCATTTCGGACATATATAGTAGCTCATATTTTCAACCAGCCCGATGATCGGCACCTCGACTTGACGAAACATGTTGAGGCCTTTGCGCGCGTCGAGAAGCGCGATGTCCTGCGGCGTCGATACGATTATGGCACCCGCGAGCTCCGTGCCTTGGGCCATGGTCAATTGCGCATCACCGGTGCCGGGGGGCATATCAACGATGAGAATATCCAGCGGCGCCCATTCGACATCGCGCAGCATTTGCTCCAACGCTCCCGTGACCATCGGGCCACGCCAGATCGTTGGCTCCTCTTCCGGGACCATAAAACCCATCGACATGCATTTAACGTCATAGTTTTCCATCGGGATGAGGCGGGTGCCGTCTTCGGACCGGGGTTGGCCAGAGATGCCCATCATTCTCGGGATCGAAGGGCCATATATATCTGCATCCATAATGCCGACTTTTTTGCCGTGCCGGGAAAGCGCCAACGCGATATTCACTGAAGTTGTCGATTTGCCGACGCCGCCTTTGCCGGACGCGACGGCAATGATAGAGCCAACGCCTGGAGCTTTAATGCGGCGCTCGTCTTGGGTTAGATCAAGTGCTGGCTGGGCCGGGGCGGCTTCGCGCTCCTCGGTCAGAACCGCCGTCGCATTCAATACGCCGGGTACCTCGGAGGCGAGTTTCTCACAATCTTTGCGGACCTCTTCCATCACGGAGGCGCGTTCCTGCGACGTCTCAATCATGATTTGAACCATGCCGTCTTTGACGTGGATGTCAGATACCAGCCCAAGAGAAACAACGTCTCCGTCCATATCCGGAACGTTGGCCTGAGCAATGGCTTTGGCAATTTGGTCTTCGGTAACAGTCGCCATAAATCTCTCTTCCAATTCGCCACATTTATAAAAAGTTGATCCATTAATAGCGACGCCTAATAATTTATCCAGAAAAATTTAATAATTCTAATTTTGTCTCTCGCTTGAATTGTCCGGCGACTTGTCGCAAACTCTGAAAAGAATTCGGGGAATCCAGAAAATGCGTTTGTTGCTGAGTACACTTATTCTCGGTTTTGGATTAGCGGGCCATTCGTTTGAATTGCGCGCTGAATTTTCCGGCCATGTCAGCATCGTCAATTCCGTTGCTTTTTCGGCAAACGGAAAAACCGCTCTTTCCGGCAGTTGGGACTGGACCATGTGCCTCTGGGATGTGGCGTCCCAAAAACCGATTCGTAAATTTAAAGCTCATACTCTGAGCGTGAACAGCGCCACGTTCTCGCCCGATGGAAAAACAGCATTGTCAGCCAGCGCGGATGGCTCGTTAAAACATTGGGATTTAAAAACCGGTAAAGTCCTAAACACATTCAAGGGCCACACCGGAATTGTGACCAGCGTGGTCTTTTTGAATGGCGGCACGCACGCGCTTTCGGGCAGTACCGATAAATCGCTCATTCAATGGAACTTGGCCACCGGCGCTATCGAAAAGCGCCTGATCGGTCATCGCGGGCCAGTTCTTTCAATCGCCTTACCTGATCGTAATGGCGTGGCATTTTCCTCGAGCTATGACGGCACGCTTAGGCGATGGGATTTAACAACCGGTACGACGTCCAAAATATTCACTGGACATAATTTTAACGTGAACACCGTTGATGTATCCAAGGACGGCAAAATATTGGCTTCTGGCAGTGTCGATGAAACGGTTAAAATTTGGAACGCGGATAGTGGCGATGAACTGCAATCTCTGGTCGGGCATTTTGGCTTTATTGCTTCGGTCGCGATATCGCCAGACACTAAAACTGTTTTGTCTGCCGGCAGAGATCTGATCATTCGACATTGGAATATCAAAACCGGGAAATTGTTGAAATCAATGTCGGGTCACAAGAAACCAATTTGGAGTGTCAGATTTTCACCAGATGGCCGCACAGCATTATCCGGCGGGAGTGACGAAGTGCTTCGACACTGGAATTTGAAAGATGGTTCTGAAATCAAAAAATGAATTCGTTAAGGCCGCACGATTGTTTTGAGATACGTAATGAGGGCCTTACGATCGTTAGCGCGTGACAATCCATCAAAGGGCATTTGGTTGTTGGGAATCATTTTGTGAGGGTCCAGCAGATAGGTATCCAGAGTTTCATCCGTCCAGATAAAATCAGCATTTTTCCAGGCATCTGAGAAATCAAAGTCCGCAACATTGCCTGCCTTCCGGCCAAACATGCCAAATAGATTTGGTCCAATGCGATGCTTTTGACCCGCTTTATAGGTATGACAATGGACACATTTCTTAAAAAGCTTCTGTCCGCGTAAAAAAGTGGTGTCTGCAGTCTGGGCATGTACCGACGTAAGAGGCACCAAAAACACTGCCGAAATCCAGAAAAAGGTAATAATTAGGGACGCCAAGCCATTGCAAAATAATGATTTTTTCATTCACGTATAATCCTATGATATCTAAGCAACTGACAGATTTGATTCTATCTTAATCCAGGCGGATAAAAAAAAGCAAATTTGGAACTTGCTTCCATTGACTTGTGAATGAGTTGTTTCTACTCTTTTTAACTAAGGACCTAAATACATAGTACAAATGCATTAATAATAAAAAAACTAAGGTTGCAGGGGAGAGACGAGTTGGCCTCGGGTTTCGAAGCAGAATTTAGTGTCGTTGAAGAAGAGCGCTTCCGTGCGCACTTCTATTTGCTGTTGTCTCGCTTGTTAGGCGCGCCTGCTGATACAGAATTGCTTTCCCTCATTCAAGATTTAGAAGGCGATGACACCGCAATCGGTGCCGCCGTATCTGATCTCAAAAAAATTGCAAAAACCATCAGTGTCGAGCAAGCCACTGAAGAATATGAGACGTTGTTCATCGGCGTGACCAAAGGCGAGTTGATTCCTTTCAAGTCATATTATTTGACCGGCTTTTTGAACGAAAAGCCGTTGGCGGAATTGCGCGAACACATGGATGAACTTGGCATTGCTAAATCGGATGATGTTTCCGAACCCGAAGATCATATCGCTTTTTTATGTGAAATGATGCACGGGCTGATCGTTGGCACGTTTGGAAAGCCGCTATCGCTGGCCGAGCAATCGCGGTTTTTTGATAATCACATTGCCAATTGGGCACCAAAATTTTTTGAAGAACTCGAAGTGGCAGAGTCGGCGCATTTATTTGCTCCGCTGGGTCGTATCGGGAAATTGTTTATGGAAGTCGAAGGAGAGGCTTTCCTAATAGCTGCTTAAAGTTAGGCCTAACTGAGAACAGCATTAACGGTCCGCTTTATTCTAGAAAAGAGCGGACGATGAAAAGGAGAAGGTAATGGTGGATAAGAAGATGGATAAGAAGATGGATAAGAATAAGAGCAAATCGCCATCACGGCGTGAGTTTCTAAAAACAGCCAGTTTAGGCGTGGGCGTTGCCGCCGTTACGAGTGGGGTATTGTCCGCTGGTGAAGCCATGGTTGCACCGTCGCTTAAGGACGAAAAGACGTCAGGCTACCGGGAAACCGAGCATGTTAAAAAATATTACGAATCTGCCAAGTTTTAAAATTAAGCGGAAATTCTAATGAAGACTATGGAAAATAGGAGAGGCACATGCTGATAAAGAAGACGGATGGAGTGGCCTATCGCCCTCGTTTGTCAAAAGCGCTCGCCGGATTGACCGGAAGCGCCATTGATCGTCGTACTTTCTTAAAGAGATCGGGAATGACTGTTGGCGGATTGGCCGCCGCATCAGCCCTGTCACTGGGAAATGTAAAAAAAGCCGCTGCCCAAGCTAAAGGGTCGAGCGCGGTTAAACAGGTTAAATCAATCTGCACCCACTGTGCGGTTGGCTGTACGGTTATCGCCGAAGTCCAAAACGGTGTTTGGGTTGGCCAAGAGCCAGGCTATGACAGTCCAATTAACATGGGAGCGCATTGCGCCAAAGGAGCTGCGGTTCGCGAACATGCTCATGGTGAGCGCCGGTTGAAATACCCCATGAAACTTGCTGGCGGCAAATGGCAGCGGATGAAGTGGGACGACGCAATCAACGAGATTGGCGATCGTTTGCTGAAAATTCGGAAAGATTCCGGGCCAGATTCAGTCTACTGGCTGGGATCAGCGAAATACAGCAACGAGCAGGCCTATCTGTTCCGTAAATTCTATGCGTTCTGGGGCAGCAATAATGGTGATCACCAGGCTCGTATTTGTCACTCAACGACGGTTGCGGGTGTTGCAAACACCTGGGGCTACGGGGCGATGACCAACAGCATGAACGATATTCAAAATTCTCGTTCGATTATCCTGTTTGGTAGTAACCCTGCTGAAGCGCATCCGGTTTCTTTGCTGCATATCTTGAAAGCAAAAGAGCAAAACAATGCGCCGTTGATCGTTTGTGATCCTCGCTTTACCCGGACGGCAGCGCATGCTGATGAATTCGTTCAGATGCGTCCTGGTACGGACGTACCGCTGGTTTGGGGCATTCTCTGGCATATCCTAGAAAACGGCTGGGAAGACAAGCGTTTCATCCAGCAACGTGTCTATGGAATGGATCAAATCCGTAGCGAAGTCAAAAAATGGGATCCGAAAGAAACGGAACGTGTTACCGGTATTCCAGCCTCGCAGGTTAAGCGCGTTGCCAGAACTTTGGCAAACAACCGTCCTGGTACTTTGATCTGGTGCATGGGCGGCACGCAACACACCAACGGTAACAATAATACCCGCGCTTACTGCGTATTGCAGTTGGCGCTTGGTAATATGGGAACGGCTGGTGGCGGTGCCAATATTTTCCGCGGCCACGACAATGTTCAAGGTGCAACGGATATGTGCGTGTTGTCACACTCACTGCCGGGGTATTATGGCCTGTCGACAGGTTCCTGGAAGCATTGGTCTCGTGTTTGGGATATCGACTTCAAATATATTCGTGGTCGGTTTGCCTCTGAGAAACTTATGACCAGTAAAGGTATACCGGTATCGCGCTGGATCGATGGTGTTCTTGAAGATAAGAAAAACATCGCTCAGCCAGATAATTTGAAAGGTATGATTTTCTGGGGCCACGCACCGAACTCACAGACGCGTGGCGTTGAAATGAAAAAGGCTATGGAAATGCTCGACACTCTCGTCGTGATTGATCCATATCCAACGGCGACAGCTGTCATGCATGATCGGAAAGATGGTGTTTACCTGCTTCCGGCCTGCACACAGTTTGAAACCTATGGGTCAGTGACCGCGTCGAACAGATCGTTCCAATGGCGTGAAAAAGTTGTTGATCCAATCTTCGAATCCAAGCCCGATCATGAGATCATGTATCTGTTTGCTAAAAAGTTCGGCATGGACAAAGAGATGTTTAAAAACATCAAGGTCAACAAAAATGAACCGTTGGTCGAAGACATCACCCGCGAATTTAACAGCGGGATGTGGACAATCGGCTATACCGGGCAATCACCGGAACGGCTTCGCTCTCATATGGCCAATCAGCACACCTTTGACACGCGTACACTACAAGCCAAAGGTGGACCTAATGATGGTGAGTTCTATGGCTTGCCATGGCCATGTTGGGGTACGCCGGAAATGAAACATCCGGGTACGCCGATATTGTATGATACCTCCCGGTCGGTTGCCGAAGGCGGCTTGAACTTCAGGGCACGCTTTGGTGTCAAACGCAACGGCGTAAACCTGTTGGCTGAAGGCTCATATCCGGTTGGCTCTGAGATCAAAGACGGCCATCCAGAGTTCAACATGGCTCTGCTCAAGAAATTGGGCTGGGATGGTGACCTAACGGCTGCCGAGAAAGCTTCCATTGCGAAGGTGGCTGGTGATAAGACAAACTGGAAGACCGACCTTTCCGGCGGTATCCAGCGCGTCGCCATCAAGCATGGTGCAGCACCGTTCGGTAACGCTAAGGCGCGTGCCGTGGTCTGGACCTTCCCAGATCCAGTGCCGCTTCATCGTGAGCCTCTTTATACCTCTCGCCGTGATTTGGTTGCTGATTATCCAACCTATAAGGATGTCAAAAGCCATTATCGTCTGCCAGTGTTGTATGAAAGCATCCAGAAGAATGACTTTACCAAGAAATTCCCAACTATTTTGACTTCGGGACGTTTGGTTGAGTATGAGGGTGGCGGTGACGAAAGTCGTTCAAACCCATGGCTTGCTGAACTGCAGCAGGAAATGTTTGTTGAAATCAATCCGGTTGATGCAAACAATTCCGGCATTCGGGATGGTGCTGATGTCTGGCTGCATGGCGCAGAAGGTGCCAGGCTTAAGATGAAAGCACAGGTTACTGAGCGTGTTGCCCCTGGCGTCGCGTTCATGCCGTTCCACTTTGCGGGACATTTCCAAGGCAAGGATCTGAGGGATAAATATCCACCAGGTGCTGACCCGTATGTCTTGGGTGAAGCCGCAAATACTGCATTTACATATGGCTACGATTCGGTAACACAGATGCAAGAAACTAAGTGCAGCCTGTGCCGAATTGAAGCAGCGTAAGGAGATAGACAATGGCTAGAATGAAGTTTTTGTGTGACGCTGAGCGCTGTATTGAATGCAATGCTTGCGTAACGGCCTGTAAAAATGAGCATGAAGTACCTTGGGGCGTTAACCGCCGCCGGGTGGTGACACTCAATGACGGTAGGCCTGGCGAGCGTTCAATTTCGGTCGCTTGTATGCACTGTTCAGATGCACCCTGCATGGCTGTTTGCCCGGTAGATTGCTTCTATCAGACAGAAGATGGTGTGGTTCTTCACTCGAAGGATCTCTGCATTGGTTGTGGATATTGTCTCTATGCGTGTCCGTTTGGCGCGCCTCAATATCCTCAAGCCGGCAATTTTGGCAGCCGCGGCAAAATGGACAAATGTACATTCTGTGGTGGTGGACCAGAAGCGGATAACTCCTCCGCCGAATTCCA
>CAJXJM010000032.1 GCA_913054205.1 uncultured Rhodospirillaceae bacterium | reverse complement strand
TTAATGTTAAAAAAAAACCTAAGCTGTTCGGGTTGAGGCTATAGTAGTGCCGAGAATGGTGATGAGCCTGGCCCACTGATCTTTGCCCAACCCCTTGACCATTTGATTTTGAGCTTTTTGCCAATGCGGTAAGGCGTCTTTGAAAAGCTGTTTGCCTTGCGCGGTTAGACTCACCAATTTTACGCGGTGATCCTCCTGGTTTTCGATCGAGAGTAATTTTTTGTTGAGCAAGGGTTTTAGATTGCGGGTTAGGGTGGTCCTGTCGACAACAAGCGCTTCTGCGAGTTGCGTTATCGCTATGGGACCGGTTTTAGAAAGCGCTGCCAACATAGTAAACTGCGTGCCGCGCAGTCCTGTTGTTTGCAACGCAGCATCAAAAATTTGCGTTACAACACGGCTTGCTTGCCGCAGATTAGCACAGGTGCAGAGCAATAAATCCGTTTCGTCTAGGTCGCTAATTTTCTTTGATTTGGCCATAATAAGTGTATATGCACTTAAATTGCTGAATTGTCAAGAGGCGTTTCCGATGGCAGTAGCCAGTGCTACAGACCGACGTGACGCGCTACCTATTCTCCAATTTCAGAATATCGCCTGCCGTGGATGCCAAGCTTTCGGGGGTGCAATCCTGTTGAGTGATTTCAGCAAGGAGCTTGCGGTCGTGGCGAAGGATGGACTTATCGTAAGCCGGGTCGTAGTGGGTTTCGAGAAGATCGACGGCGAGGTCTTGCCAGTTCTCGGTTTCGATCAAGCCTTGCCAAATATTGGTCCGTTCGTGGCCGTGCCGCCGAACCATACCGGATACGAGCTTTTGGAGATCCGATAAATCCTCTGTCAGGCCTTTGTAGCCATCGAGTAAATACTCGGCCCGGGCGGTGCGCGAGGCGTTGATCGATATCATCGGGGCCGCAACGATCTGTTTCCAAATATCGGAGGGCAGTTGGATGTCGCCGATACGAGAGCTCTCGGATTCAACATAAACTGGTAGTGCGGCGTCGAAATTGAAAATTTCTGCGAAAAGGCTGGATTCGAAATAACGCTGGCTCGGTTGAGGGCGATCTTCCATCCGCCCCAATAGCGAGCCGCGATGTGCCGCCAGATTTTCCAAATCTAAAACTTGCGCGCCTTTTTGGGTGAGCTCGGTAAGTATATCGGTTTTGCCGGACCCCGTGCGTCCGGCAATCACGATATAGGAAAGTGTAGCGGGAATATCTTCCAGGCCTTTTAAGACGGCGCGGCGATAGCTCTTATAGCCGCCGATCAATGTATAGGTCTTCCATCCGATTTCACTGCAAACGGTGGCGAAGGATCGTGATCTCTGACCGCCGCGCCAACAATGGATGAGCGGTGAAAATCTTGGCTCTTTATCTTGCAGTTTTGACTCAATATGCGCGGCAATATTGCGGGCTGCCATAACAGCACCTTTTTTACGGGCGAGATAGGCCGATTGCTGTTTGTAGATGGTGCCAATTTCGGCGCGCTCTTCGTCGGAAAGAACAGGCATGTTTACAGCGCCCGGTATGTGATCATCCGCGAATTCTGAGGGCGAGCGCACGTCAATGATCATGTCATAGTCAGAAGACACCCATTTATCGGTTTCGATGATCGGCGCGCTCATTTGGCGGTCGCGTTCCTTTTCCGGTTTAGCTGAAAAACCAGCGTCGCCTTAAATTCTATCAGACAAAATGCTGGATCCTTGGTGCGTATTAATCAAGCATATTTTCATCGATATTATTTGCGTTGAAAGGCTCCAAAACCCACTTAACATACACGTATTTCTATTGATTGGTTTATTACTCTCCAAGCGCTGCATTGACGCGCGGCATAACGTCTTCCGCCATCAGCACCATCGAGCGTTGAGCGAGTTTTTTGTCCGCCCAATCAAGGCCGGTATAGACAAGTGTGCCGAACGGACCAATCTCGTCACGGAATGCCAGTAACTGATCAACCACGCTTTCAACGGTTCCAGCAATTACCTGGGTATCGAGCGATTGTTGCAGTGTGATTTGATCCTCGGGTTGATCTGGATGTGTGCCAAACAGACCCAGCCTGCCTCCGCCTCCTAGTTTTTTCATGAGGTTCGCAAAGTAGAACCCGTAAGGACCGTCTTCTGATCTGGCATAAGCCTCAGCGCTCGCCTGATCCTCCGCAACGAATATGCATTTTGCCACCCTCCAACCGCTCGGGTCTTCAGGTTGGCCCGCATTTTTCAATCCTTCGAGATATTTTGGCAGATGGGTTTTAATCCAATGGGCTTGCACATACTGACACGAGATTGGACTCCAGCCGCGCTCAGCCGCCAGAGTAATGCCATGTGAGTAAGGGGCTAGGGCCGTAACCAAAACGGGAGGGTGCGGCTTGTGCCAAGGTTTGGGTACCAGGCCTTGGCCGATCTCCGGCATGTGAGTGGTTGTGGTCTGAATTGAGTAGAAATCACCTTTAATGTCAAAGGGCGGCTCGCCCCACCATAGTTCCATAATCTGATCAAAGGCCTCAACCATCTTGAGGTTGCCGTCGATTTCCCAATTTCCGAAAGCCTCAATGTCCGAAGGCTGACCACCGGGCCCAATCCCCCAGAGGAAACGGCCCTCCAACAAATTGTCCATCATGGCGACGTGTCCAGCGACCATAACGGGGTGGTAGGCAGGCAAATTAACAACGCCGGAGCCGAGTTTGATTTTTTTGGTTTCTGGAATTAACCGCGCGATGAACATCAGACACGAGGTGATGGGTTCGGCAAGATCAGTGAAGTGCTCGCCAATCAAGGCTTCCTTGTAGCCGAGTTTGTCGGCAAGAATGATGGCGTCCATATCCTCTTGCAAGACCATGCCGTAGTCGCGGTCAATTGGATGCACGGGTTGAATAAAAAAAGAAAGGTCCATTGCTAGTTGATCAGCTCCAAAATGCCTTTAACCAGATCGCTTTGACTCATAGAAAATTCTTTTCCAAGCGAAAAATGGTTGTGCTCTTTATAGAAAAGCGTTTCTACCGAATTACCTGCGGCTTGACATAGGTTGGCATAATCTTGCGATTGCCGCATAAACTCGTCGGTTTCTTTGCCGGCCCAGGCAATCAGCATGGGCAGATCTGCACGCGGAAGATTTTGCACTGGACTGTTGCGTTCCACAGCACTCACATCGAGATTTAAATAGTTCTTCTGGCTGGTGTGTAGGAATGGTTCGAGATCATATAGGCCACTCATGGCTGCAACGCCTTTAACGACGTTTTCCGGCAGGCCGTATTTGCTGTGCCATCCTTTGGCAGCGATCATGCCGGTCAAATGGCCTCCGGCGGAGCTTCCGGAAACAATAATGCGATCTGGGTCACCACCAAAATCCGTTGCGTTCGAGTGGACCCAGGCTAAGGCGCACCTAACATCATCGATAATTTCGTCCAAACTCACATTCGGAGCCAATCGATAGTTGATCGGTATCCACGTAATGCCGGCCTGGTTAAACACCGCGCAAGGAAAGCCATAACCGGCTTTATCACCCGCTTTCCAGTAACCGCCATGGATATAAACAACAATCGGCGAGGGCGTATTGTCAGACGGAAAAATATCGAGATTTTGCAATGGCTCAGACCCGTATGACACACCAAGAGAAGGATTACTGTTTTTTATAGCTGCTTCGGACAAGCCACCATATTCAACTCTGTAGACTTCGATGGTCGGTACCGTGGCCTCGATGTCGTACTGCTCTTCCAACGCCTGCAGATCGTATCCCTGATAGAGTGTCATGAGGTCAGTGTCACATCACGAAAGATATTCATGATTCTGATATATTCCGAATTAATTGCCAAACTCTTCACTTGTTCGGACATCTCGTCTACGTCGATATCACCAAAGTGCTGGATAAAGACACAGTTAACTCCGGGATCGAATTTCAACTTGTAGGTCATAATATTAATTTACCAGAAAAATTTTCGTCGACAAGCCGTTATACAAATTTGGCATCGGTTGTCATGGCTTGGATATTATCTATAGTTCGAAATAAACAAATAGAAATTAAAGGCAATTACCATGGCCGATTTCATTTCGAGCTTAAAATCCAAATTCGATGACTCAACGGTGCTTACCGATGCGCAGGATATGAGCAAATATGTCACTGACTGGCCCGGCAAGATGACCGGTAAGGCTTTAGCGGTGGTGAGACCTACGTCGACCGAAGACGTCGCGGCGATGGTGAAGCTGGCTTTTGAAACCGGCACGCCGATCGTTCCGCAAGGCGGCAATACGAGTGTGGCCGGCGGCTCAATCCCCGACGACAGTGGCGCGGCGATCGTCTTATCGCTCGAACGCATGAATAAAATTCTAGAGATCAGTCCAGCTGCGATGACGATGACTGTGGAGGCGGGATGCGTTCTCGAAACCTTGCAAAATACAGTTGAGGAACAGGACCTGTTCTTTCCGCTCAATTTTGGTGCCAAAGGAAGCTGTATGATCGGCGGTAATCTCGCGACCAATGCCGGTGGTCAAAATGTCGTGCGCTATGGCAACACGCGGGAGCTTTGTCTCGGCATTGAAGCCGTCCTGCCAGATGGGCGGATAATCAATTTGCTGTCGGGATTGCGCAAAGATAATACCGGTTATGATTTGCGCGATTTATTCATTGGATCGGAGGGGACGTTGGGCGTGATTACGGCTGCTACGATGAAGTTGTTTCATTTGCCAAAAGCCCGAGCGACTTCCTATGCGGTCGTGCCGGATATTTCACGCGGGCTAGAGTTACTCAATAGGGCGCAAGCCGAAACCGGAGGGGCCGTTGAGGCGTTCGAGCTTATCCCACGTGTGTTTTTAGAGTTGGTCCAGAAACATGCACCGCAACATCATATCCCTTTTGAAAATATTCCCGAACTCTGTGTATTGATTGAAATTGCCGCGACCTCGGATGCCGAAGCCGTCGTGGGTGAAGATGGCGTTTTACCGATATCTGCAAAACTCGAGAAAATATTGGAGAGTGGATTTGAGGATGGTCTTGTTCTTGACGCCGTGATTGCTTCTTCCGAGGCGCAAAGACGTGAAATGTGGGAAATGCGAGAGGGTGCGCTTGAAGTTGTTACCGCTGCCGGCACGCGCGTTGGCTTTGATATTTCTTTACCTCTTGATCAGGTTCATGGCTTTGTGGATGAAATGACCCAACGTGCAGAAGCCATTATGCCAAATCTCAAAATGTGCCATATGGGACATCTGGGTGACGGGAACCTACATTACTCTGTTTTTCCGCCCGAAGGAGAAAGTGAAGCATTTCTAGCAAATGCAGATGCTATCAAAACTGCGGTTTATGGTTCAATTTCGGATTTTGGCGGCTCATTTAGTGCCGAGCATGGCATTGGCACGACCAAGCTCTATGCCATGACAAATTACAAAGATCCAGTTGCTTTGGCTGTTATGCAGCAGATAAAGGCGACACTTGATCCAAAGGGTATCATGAACCCTGGAAAATTATTACCTTAGGATCGGGCTTAAAAGCGTAGTTTCAGCTCTAAACTCTAACGATTTCAATGCTCTACTTGAATGGTAAGCCGGGGTTGTTTAGCACGCATGGTCTTTAAATTTATGAAAGAATGGCCATATACTAAGGCTACGATTGGGATAGGGAATTTCGTGCGACAATTGACAATTTCTTTAATTGAAAATTTTGCGCTTCTGCTTGTTTTGGCGTACATCATAGGCAGCCTATCGACAGGCTCATGCCGAACAGGAACGCTGGCGAAAATTTGACCCTGCCGCTCAGCATCTGGCGAGAATTCGAAAAGTGATGCCGCAGACTTTAGTCGTTAGATAAATTTAAGGGCCACAATTTTTTGCGGCCCTTTTTTAAGGTCTCTACTGCATCGGTGAGAAGGGTGCAGGCAACAGTATTTTATTTTCCTGAGAAAAATAAGGTGGTCCATCGCCACTGCCCTTTGGCGGCCAAATTTCTTTTTCGCGCGCTTCAGTTCTGACTTCATGGCGTTGCTGGAGAGATTGGTATGGCCAGATGTGGACCATCTTGAGCGCCGATCCAATATCGACACTAAAGACCGCGCTGAGCGGTGACATAGCGGTTCGCTCTTCCAGCTTTGTCAGCCACCGTTCTTGGGTGCCAGGAATTGAGCCGGCTTTGCAGATGTAGCTGCGCATTTCATAAAAAGGACCGTGATTGCCCGGCGTGAGCTCAGGTGAGAAAGGCCACGGTTTCATAATTTCAACATGCTGATTTACGATAAAATCACGGATTTTAGGCGGCCAGTTTCCTGATGCAACAGCTGCCGCGCGTATTTCATCTCGCTGGTTTGTATCTTCGTAGGGCCAAACATGAATGACTTGATTGAGCGGCCCAATTTCGGTGTACCAAAAAGCGGCAAGCTCGGAGAATTCTTTGCGCTTTTCATAAGCTTCGCCAAAACGTTTCATTACTTCAGGCGCGGAACCGGGAACGAGATCGTAGGTTCTAAATTCATAAATCATGGAAATCCCCTCAATATTTATTAGTGTTTGTCGATTTTCTGGTTAATAGCTTTAAAGGTCGCCCGCCAGTTTGAAAAGATCGGAAATATTTAATTTAATCTTGTCTGAGAGATTCAAGGCAGCTTTCTTGCAATTTTTCTAGACAAGCCTCTGCGACAATGCGAAAACTGTCTAAATTAATGAAATAATTGAATTTATGAGAGTATTTTGACGGTGAGGAATTTAAAATCTTCGTTATTTAGCATCGGTGTTTTGGCTGTTCTTGGCTTGTTGCTGATAGCAACTAGAAGCGAGGCTGGGACTGCTGGCGGTGTGTATGACATGACGCGCATGCTTAATCAGCCGCATCCATTTGCAAATGCACAATCCTCGCCTCGTCCTAATTTTGGCGGGCGCACCATCCGACCACCGGCGAACCCGCAGTCAGATGCGCCGCCGCCATCGGTGCGAATTCCAGCGAAACCTATTCAGTACAATACGCCGTCTTCCAACAGTGCCAAAGGCATTTTATCGGAAATCCGAGTAGGTGCTTTGTGGCATGATCAAGGCCCGTTTAGTCACAGAAAAGAAGAAGGCTCTGACGGAAATCTGGAGATTCTATTTACCTCGCCGGACATCTTGAAAGCGATCTGGTCGCCGCGTCCGCATGTCGGCCTTTCCGTGAACTCCGGCGATGACACTAATCAAGCCTATCTCGGGCTGACATGGGAATATGGCTTTTCAGGTAATTTCTTTGTTAACGGATCACTCGGCGGTGCCTATCATGACGGCTCAAAAGTTACAGACCGCCGCGACAAAAAATCTCTCTGCTACAGTATTCTATTCCGAGAGTCCGTTGATGTCGGCTACCGATTTACCGGCGCACATGCTTTGATGCTGCATATTGATCACATTTCAAACGCTAAATTGTGCTCAACCAATGAAGGCCTTGAATCAATCGGTATTCGCTACGGCTATCATTTTTAGGCGTTTTCTAGGTTTCGTTCTATTTTTGGAAAGGCCAACCCCAGCGTTATCCCGCGGGCGGCCATGAATATTGTCAGGGCCAGCCATAAACCGTGATAACCATATTCGGCTCTCAATACAAAAACCGCGACGATAAAGATCACCAAGGAAATCACAATGCCGTTCCGCATGTCGGCGGACCGTGTTGCGCCAATAAAAATGCCATCGAGCATATAAGGCCAGACCGCAATCATAGGTAATAGCACCAGCCAGGGGACGGCTTCTTTTGCCGCAATGCGGACATCTTCCAAATCCGTGAGCAGATCTATTATGAGAGGTCCCGAGAACCAATAGACAATCGAATAGGCGACGGAAACCACGACCGCCCATAAGGTGGCGGTTTTTACCGCTGCTTTGTAGGTAGCCCGATCCTTGGCACCTAAAGCGCCGCCAACCAAGGCCTCCGCAGCCTGGGCAAAGCCATCCAGGCCAAACGACAAAAAATGCAGAAATTGGATAAGAACGGCGTTTGCAGCCAACACTGAATCGCCAAATTTGGCGGCTTGGGCTGTGAAATAAGCGAAGGCAAAAATGAGACAGAAGGTGCGGATAAAGATGTCGATGTTAATGCCAACCATGCGGCGCAATTTTTCGGTATCAAGTAGCTTTGTTTTTAGGTTCGAGCTACCAATTTTAGTTATCTCTTTTCGATAGAGATAGAGCCCGAGCAGAGCTGCGCTGACTTCTGCAATTACTGTCGCGGCGGCCACACCTTCAACGCCCCAGCCAAATCCAATGACAAAAACCAAATCCAGCACGATGTTGATGCAATTCATCCAAACCTGAATAATAAAAGTCAGGCGCGTATTGTGAATGCCGATAAACCAGCCGATCAGGCAGTAATTTATGAGCGCCGCTGGCGCGCTCCATATTCGGATTAGGAAATATGTTTGAGCCAGTTGCTCAACCGTTTCGCCAGCCTCAAACATATAGAGTGAAAATCTGATAATCGGATATTGCAACGCCCACAGAGCAAGACCGATGATCAAACCCAACACGGCAGCTCTCTGGAAATTGGCCTTTACCTCACCTGAGTCGTTTGCGCCAAAGGCCTGAGCCGTCAGCCCGGTGGTCCCCATCCGCAGAAAACCAAATCCCCAATAGACAAATTGCATAATGGTTGCGCCGATCGCCACGGCGCCAAGGAAGTGCGCATGTTCCAAATGTCCCATGACAGCGGTGTCTACCGCGCCCAGCAAGGGTACCGAAAGGTTCGCGAATATAATTGGCGCCGCCAGGCGCAGAACTTGGCGATGGCGCTCAATAGGGCTTGTATTGGCGGAAAAAAGGTTATTATTTTGCAACAGACAATTCCTGGGCAATTCCTGGGCAGAAGGCGAATGTCACTGCTCGTAACGGATGGAGACGGAATTGTCGAGCACTTGCGTAAGCTAAATGGGGGGGGGGGCGGAAGAGCACATGACTACAATCGATTCCAAAATGAAATACGAGAAGCAGCAGGTGACTATCCGTGGCAAAACAATGTCATTTGTTGATACGGGCGAGGCGGGAGATTCACGCGACGTAATCGTTTTTTTCCATGGCAATATCACGTCGTCCTATATGTGACGCAATATCATGCCCCACGTCGAAGATCAGGCGCGCTGCATTGCCGTTGATAATATCGGCCAAGGTGATTCTGAAAAATTGTCGGAAAGCGGAGAGAACTCGTACCGTCTGGCTGAGCATCAGGAATATATCGACGGCTTTATGTCGGCGTTGGGTATCGAAAATAATGTCACCATGATGATGCTTGATTGGGGTGTGCAGTTGGGGCTCACCTGGGCGCGCAATCATCCGGAGGCAATGAAAGCAATTGCCTATACTCAAGGTGTGATGGGCAATTTTCAATGGTCGAATTGGATGCCCGAAGTCGCGGAACTAATGCGCAAATTTCGCTCGGGCGAGGGCGATGATCTGGTTTTAAAAGATAACTTTTTTGTCGAGAAAATATTACCTGCCATGGTGATCCGAGATTTACCAAAAGTGGTGTGGGATGAATACCGCCGACCATATAAGAATCAACGTGAAGATCGGCGGCCGACGCTTGCCTGGCCGCGGGAGATTCCTGTCGAAGGGGAACCGGCCGATGTTCTTGTTGTGATCGATGCAAACAATGCGTGGTTGGCTTTGAGTGAGCTTCCTAAACTCTTCATACATTGCGAGCCGGAGACAGTTTTAAAAGGCGACATCCTGGATCATGTTCGGACTTTTCCTAATCAGCTCGAGGTGACGGTTAACGGCCCGAGAAACAACATCGGCACCATCGAGGCTGCACCCATATAGCCAAGCCAGGTTTCAGAATTGGTAAGCTCCCAGGTCAGCCAGGCCACAGTGATGCGGTTGACCCAGACGTCAATGATGAAACTGAAATGGCCGTACCAGAAAAGTCTGAAATTTCGGCTTGAGAAGGCCCTCGCAATACCCCCGTTTTTTAGTTTGTTTTTATTATTCATGGCGAAAGAATAGACAAATGTTCTTCTTTAGCACGCCTTTTTTAAGGAGACCATATTTCGACAAATGATTGTTCTATATGACATTTATCTTTTGTTTAAGGCCTCATTCCTATTATGTAGGTTGAAACAAAACAAAAGGATGATCGATGTTTGGGCTCTGGCTCAATCGCATACGGCGCGGATTTAACCGCTCTCCTCAGGAGTTGAGGCGCAGGCTCGGCCAAGAAGCCCGCGCGATGCTCGATCGCTATCGCGTGTCTCCAACCTATGGTTTGGATGATGGTCGATTTGTCGCCCAATTTGGCGTGGACAACTTTGAAGACTTCTGGTTGCAATTGTCTGATCGTCCTTACCCGGCATTAACCGAGCGCGTTGAGACTGCGGCGTTGGATGCGGTCATTTCGGAAGACTCAATCCGCATTTTGGCCGCTGCTGAAACGGCAATGGCATTGCAAGTCGATCTTTTAGGCTCCGGGCCTGAAACACTGAGCAGGCCCATCTTGTGGGATACCGATTTTAAGGTCGAAGAGGATTGGCCGCTAAAATTCTTTCGCGATATCGACATCCTCAATCCAGAACGCGGCAGTGATGTCAAAGTGCCGTGGGAACTCTCTCGATTGCAATGGCTGATCCCCGTCGGTCAGGCCTACATGCTAACCGGCGAAGAAAAGTACGCGAGCTTTGTCCGCGACGTATTGATGGATTGGATTGAAGGCAATCCCTATGGCCGTGGTGTAAACTGGACGATCGCTATGGAAGCGGCGATGCGAATATTTACCTGGAGCTGGTTCTTCCATGTTTTCAAAAAATCCGATGCCTGGGATGGTTATAATTTTCGCGTTGAATTTTTGAGATCATTTTTCGAGCATGCCGTATTTTGTGAACGTTATATTGAAGACTATGGCGTAAACGGCAATCATTGCACCGCAGATGCCGCAGCCTTGGTCTTTGCTGGATTATTTTTTGGGTCAAGTAAACAAGCAGAAAAATGGCAATCAAAGGGCTGGCAGATTTTATGCCAGGAAATGCCGCGCCAAGTTTTGGAAGATGGCACTAATTTCGAAGGTTCTGTTGGCTATCATCGATTTGTCGCTGAGCTGTTTTTCTGGCCGGCCCGCTATCGCCGAAACTGTAGAGACGAAGTTTCGCTGGATTATAAGCAGCGACTTTTGCAAATGGCCGAGTTCACCCGTTGTTATACGCGGCCTGATGGTCTGGTGCCGCTTTGGGGCGATTCGGATGATGCCCGCGTTTTGCCATTTGGGGGGCAAAGCCTGAATGATCATTCCTACTTACCGGATATGATCAACGCAGAGTGGGAAATCGAAAGCGCCGGTTTTTCCAGTGCGGAAGCAAAGGCGGAAAGCTTTTGGACGCACGGGCCGAACTCTATTTTTGAAAATGATGCACAACCATCCACGTCAAAGGCTTTTGAAAATTCTGGTTTCTACGTCATGGCGACGGGGAAAGATCATGTTTTTATTGAGTGTGGTCCAATAGGGTATGGCGGCAGGGGTGGCCATGGGCATAACGATTGTCTTTCTTTTGAAGCTTTTCTCAATGGTGTTTCCTTGATCACCGACAGCGGCAGCTTTGTTTATTCTGCCTCCTACGAACAGCGTAATCGATTTCGCGGAACCGCCTACCACAATACGCCAATGATCGATGGCGAGGAGCAAAATCGCTTTGTCTCGGAGGCGGAACTTTTTGCATTTCAAAATGATGCGATACCAGAGGTTCGGCGATGGGACAGCAGTGTTGAGAAAGATATTTTTGTCGGTGCGCATTCAGGCTACCAGCGATTAGCTCGGCCAGTGACCGTGGTTAGAGAAATTGTTTTGGATAAAAAGCATCACCGTTTAATCCTGTGTGATAGTTTTGAGGGCGACGGTGAACATGCGATAACCATCCCTTTTCATTTTGCCTCGGAATCTGTGTTCGAGGAAATATCCACCAATCGTTGGTCAATTAACGCGGAAGGCCAAGTGTTTGAGTTGATTTTTAAAGTGGATGAGCGTTGGCAAGCCAGCAAGCGCCTCGGATGGGTCTCACCGAGTTATGGCGTAAAAATCGAGCGACCGGTTCTCGAGTTTCGAAGCGAAGGCCCGATATCTTCCTTAAGTGTCGGAATTTTTCCAAAAGATTTTGCGCCAAATGACCCGACGGCTTGGCTAGATGGTGCGCTCTAAATTATTCGTGCTCGACCGTCGTCGCGAGAACGTAGCCGGTTCCACGTACGGTTTTGATGAGTTCCGGCTTTTTTGGATTGTTCTCGATCTTACTCCGCAAGCGTCCCACCAAAACGTCAATGCTTCGGTCGTAGGGCTCCCAACTTCTATTTTGCAATAAATCAAGAAGACGGTCTCGATCTAATACTCGGTTGGGATTGTCAGTGAGGGCGGTTAAAAGATTGAATTCCATCGTGGTCAATGCGACATCGTCACCTGTAGGTGAGGTAAGCCTTCGGCCAACTTTATCAAAGCTCCAACCGGCAAAACGAGTTACGCCACCATCGGCAGCAGCAGAAGGCTTGTCACCCTGTTCATTCACCCGGCGCAGCACTGTTTTTACCCGTGCCAAAAGTTCACGTGAAC
>CAJXJM010000031.1 GCA_913054205.1 uncultured Rhodospirillaceae bacterium | reverse complement strand
TGGAAGCCGCCGGAATCAGTGAGGATCGGCCCCGGCCAATTCATGAAGGTGTGAAGCCCGCCAAGGCGTTCGATGCGGTCTGCACCCGGGCGCAGCATGAGATGATAGGTGTTGCCGAGCACAATTTGCGCGCCGGTTTCTGCGACCGAACCTGGCATCATCGCTTTTACGGTCCCAGCGGTCCCCACCGGCATAAACGCTGGCGTATCAATCACACCATGAGCGGTGGCGACTTGGCCCAAGCGTGCGGCACCATCCGTCGCACTAACGTTAAAAGAAAATGCTGCCATTATTTAACGCCTTCAATGAAACAACCATCGCCATAGGAGAAAAATCGATATTGCTGAGAAATTGCGTGGCTATAGGCCGCTTTCACCCGCTCCGTTCCAGCGAGAGCGGCAATCAACATAAACAAAGTCGATTTCGGCAAATGAAAATTCGTCACCATCTTATCCGTAATTTTAAATTTGTATCCTGGGGTAATAAAGATATCCGTCTCGCCGGTAAAGGGATGAAGCTCGCCACTGTCATCAGCGGCTGATTCCAATAAGCGCAACGAGGTCGAACCAACAGGGATGACTTTGCCGCCAGTTGCGCGCGCTTGATTGATAGCCATGGCGGTCGCTTGATCAATCTCGCCCCACTCCGCGTGCATCACGTGATCTTCTGTATCCTCAACTTTGATCGGCAGAAAAGTGCCGGCACCAACATGTAATGTGACAAATGCTTTTTGCACGCCGCGCGCCTCAAGAGATTTCATAAGATCTTCGGTGAAATGTAACCCGGCTGTAGGTGCCGCGACCGCCCCCTCGTGCTCGGCATAAAGCGTTTGATAGTCTGCTCTATCCTCAAGCGCGCCGCCTTTGTTGCGTTTTATATAGGGCGGCAGTGGCATATAGCCATATTTGTCTAGTCCCGCCATCACCGCACTGATATCTCCTTCGAAATTCAGGAGAACCTCACCGCCATTCCGCTTATCCTCAACGCGGCAGCTAAAATCATCTGCGAACACCAAATCGTCACCAGGACGCAAACGTTTGGCCGGACGGGCAAAAGCCCACCAGGAATTTCCGGTCGCCTGTTTGTGCAGCGTGACCTCGACGGTTGCCTCTCCACGCCTGCCTGTTATGCGCGACGGAATGACTTTGGTATTATTGAAAACCATAATATCGCCCGGATTGAGGAGATTTGGAAGGTCCGTAAATACGTGATCGGTGAGCGTTTCTTCTACATGAAGAAGTCGCGCAGAATCTCGAGGCTCGACCGGCGCTTGCGCGATCAGATCCGGCGGTAAATCAAAATCAAAATCCGCGACTTTCATAAACTTGCTTTAACCGATTAGGTGCTGGCGGGCAAACAACTCGAAGTCTATATTCCAATCACCATGATCGACGACATATATAACAAAGACGTTCTCAGGCTGGCTGCCAACATTGGTGGCCTGGAGGCGCTTGAGAACCCAGACGCGACGGTATCGTTGCGCAGCCCGCTCTGCGGCAGCTCCATTGAAATCGCGATTACGATTGAAGGTAATACTGTCACCGGCTACAGCCAGAAAATTAAAGCCTGTGCGCTTGGCCAGGCCTCCGCATCAATAATGGCAGATGCCGTTATCGGCAAGTCAAAACAGAATTTGAAATCTGTACGTGATCAGGTTGAGGCGATGCTAGTTACAGATGCATCTCCACCCGATGGCGATTGGGCCGCCCTCAAAGCCCTCGCCCCCGCCAAAGATGCCAAACCCCGCCACGGTGCGATCTTGCTGCCGTTCGACGCAGTTTTGAAAGCTTTGGCGGAAAAGTAAATGCTCTGGGTCTATTTTGTTCTATAAACCCATTTTTTGAACTTCGGAGCAGTTGAGGCGCAGGACGCCAGCTCTAGATTGCGAGACATAAACGGCCCTGCTGATCGGCTGGAGGAGCCAACGACAAGACAGAGATTATTATCGCTGGCAGGATGAAATTCACCAGACGAACTGTTGAAGGTAAATTTCTGATTTGCGGCATCTGTTTTACAATCCAGCAGTCCAAATTTTATGCCGGCCTTTGGCGCCACATCCAGAGTGGCACATTTCCCCGAGAAGGTAGCGGATTTGATTTGGCTCGAGCCAGCATCATATAGAAATTGCACATCTCCGCCTTGAGGTTTGCACGAGTGCGCATGCAGTCTTTCTGAAAAACCTCGGCCTTGCGTATCGATGCACCACCCGAGCTTATCCTGTTCATCCAAATTGTCGGCCAGAAAAATAACCGGTGCAGAGGTTTGCAATTGCGGTGGTTCCGCAACAGCGTTCCCCGAGAAAAACGCCAACGCTAAAAATGAAGCAGCTGCCAATATTTTACACATATGTTGTCTCCTAATACGAAAAGGTATCAGCAAGACAACGATCATGGATAGGAAACCCGTCGATTTAAATAGCTGAAGCTAGGTCACCGTCACCTTCGCGTCGCCGTCACTGAGCTCGCCAATGATGCAGGCATGATCAAAGCCGGCGGCGCGGAAGGTCTTTAGAACTTTCTCCGCTGCGTCGGGTGGACAAGAAACCAAAAGACCACCACTGGTCTGTGGATCCATCAGCAGGTTTTTCTGCCATTGCTCCATATCATCAGGCACATGGATTTTATCGGCAAAGCTGTCCCAGTTTCGATTGGCTGCACCTGTGTTGTAACCTTTCTGGGCGTAATCGAGAACAGTATCCAAAATCGGCAATTTGGTCCACTCGATGGTTGCTGAAAGTCCGGCACCTTTACAAAACTCATACATATGTCCGCAAAGACCGAAACCCGTGACATCGGTAAGCGCGTTGACTTCCGATAGCGCAGCTAGATCGGCTCCAACGGCGTTGAGCTTGGTCGTGCTTTCGATCATCACTTCGTAGCCGCGCGGGTCGAGCTCGTCCTTGTTCATAGCGGCGCCCAAAATACCAACACCCAAACCTTTTCCAAGAATGAGCACATCTCCCGCCCGGCCATCAGAATTGCGTTTGATTTTATCGGGATGGATCATGCCGATAACAGCCAAGCCATAGATTGGCTCTTTGGCATCAATTGTGTGGCCGCCTGCCACCGGCACGCCGGCCGCCTCACAAACCGCGGCTCCGCCAGCCAGCACTTGCGCAATATCCTCATCAGTCATCACATTCACTGGAAAACCGGCAATTGCTAAAGCCATAACCGGCTTGCCGCCAATGGCATAAACATCGGACAGTGCATTGGTTGCTGATATCCGACCAAAGTCATAGGGATCATCAACAATTGGCATAAAAAAATCGGTCGTTGCGACAATAGCCTGATCATCATTGATCTTATAGACAGCTGAGTCGTCACCCGTTTCAACGCCAACCAACAAGTTTGGAAACTTGGCCGATGGCGGTAATTTAGAAAGTATGTCCTCAAGCACCGACGGTGCTACTTTACAACCTCAACCGCCGCCGTGAGACAGCTGGGTTAAGCGAAGTTGATCACCATCCATGTCCAGAGTTCCTTTTGGTTATTCATTTCTATTTGCCCCATCTTATAGCTGGTCAAAAAGATTGCAACCAATCACAAAGTGGAGAAACGAGGCACCTATCGGTATGCACCAATATCCTCTTGAAAAGCAATCATATCAAAAATGGTGTGTTGCAAAGGTCGTGACAATTTCAGAGGAACCGGCGATAACTGCGGACCAATTGGGACATTATCGCAACTACATTGAACTTTTATTTGAGCAACCGACATGGTGAGCAAAAAATTTAGCCAATCTATCGATGATTTTGACCTGATGGATCATGCTGGCCATCTGCTCAGACGTGCCCAACAAATTGCCGTTGCCGCATATGCTGAAGAGGTTGGCCGGGAATTGCGGCCGCGCCAGTTTTCCCTTTTGCTCGCCATTTATCAGCAACCTGGATTGCGCCAGGTTGACCTGACAGAACTCATCGCCATGGATCGCTCTACCATCAGCGAAATTGCCGAGCGCCTTGAGAAACGCGGATTACTCAGAAAAATGCCGGATCAACAGGACGAGCGTGCATCAAAACTATATCTCACCGAACAAGGTGAGCGGGAGATTGAAGAGGCATTACCTGGTATTATTGAAGTAAATAGAAATCTATTGACGAGACTCCCAGAACACCTTCATGCGCCTTTTATTGAGGCGCTTAAAATATTGGCTAATTCTGAAGCTTAAGTGTTCGCACGCTCGGCTTCGGCTTCGGCATATAAATCACCGCCGACGTTATTCATGTAGTGCTCGCCATAGGTGGCGGAAAAAGTTTCAATAATCTCATCCATCGGCACATCGACGTAATAGCCTCTGTCCTGTACGTAATCCATGTGTTTATTTCCCGCCTGATCGAATTCATGAAACAGCGATTCATTTCTGCCATCAAACTCCAACGGTTTCAGATCAAACTTCTCACACAGCGATAAATTAAACGACGGTGTCGACTTAACCCATTTACCGTCAAGGTAGGCCTCACAATAAGAGTGCCACGGAAACAAATCGGTACCCAATAAATCCAGCAACCGTTGTGACGCCAGATGATTCCTCACATCAGCGTAGCCTGGCCGCGCCGGAATGCCTTTCAGCCGAAGACAGGCCGTCATCAAGGCAGCTTTTGGCACACACCATCCTTCGCCGGATTTTATGGCATCGCTGGCGCGATAGGCGGTTTCGCTCCTCACCTTCATATAAGGATTATATCGAATACCGTCTCTGATTGCGTAATAGAAGTTAAGCGCAATATCGATATCAGACTTGGCAGAACCAATGTGTTGATCGGCATACTCAATAACGAGCGGATGATCACTATCAACAAAAGACCCAGGTTTCAGAAATTCCTCAAAAGACATATGATGCTCGTATATTTGTTGTTCGGATGGTGCTTTAATTGAGCTTACTCCGGGCCTTGCCATGACACAATCCAATGGTAATATCGCCGCACTATATTTTTGGCTTTAGAACCAATATCTTCCATGCGGGGGCGAAAAAAAACGATGAGCGATTCACCAGAAGAAACTGTCGATTATGTGGTTACCTGGGCTGAAGTGCACCGGGACACCAAACTTCTGGCGAGACAATTGATTGGCACGGGTGAATGGAAAGGCATTATCGCCGTTACTCGAGGGGGGCTCATCCCGGCTGCGATTATCGCCCGCGAAATGGATATCCGAAACATCGATACAATTTGCATTGCCACCTATGACGAAAAAGACATGGGGGAGGTGAATATGATCAAAATCCCCGAAAAAGCCGTCGATGAAAAAGGCGAAGGCTGGCTGATGATTGATGATCTTGTTGATACCGGCACGACCGTAAAAGCAGCTCGGAAGTTGCTGCCTAATTGTCATGTCGCCACGGTCTATGCCAAAGAAATGGGCCGACCAACCGTCGACACATTTGTCCATGAAGTGCCACAAAACTATTGGGTATTCTTTCCGTGGGATACAGATGTGCAATATTCCGCCCCGCTCTACACCTCTACTGGCAAAGACTAGCCGACAATAAATTTCTGAATAACCTTGTTGATTTGATCGCTATGCGTGATCGGTGACATATGGCCAGCGCCGTCAATTAACCGTTTTCGCACATCAGGAAAGCGGTTTTCTAAAATTTCGAGCACTCGAAGCGTTGGCTTTTTTGATTTTTTTCCGCCCACCAACAAAGTCGGTTTATTGAAGGTTTCGGGTAACGCTAAGCCCTCACCACCACCAAAAATGACTTCAAATTCGTGAACATTTTTCTGCGCCCCTGTCAAAACATAGGCCACCAGATTTTCATCAAGACTCTCCCAAGCGCCCGGGCCATTCCAGTAATCAAAATAGTGTTGAATACCTTCTTCAGATTTTCCAGCAGCTACACAATCCCAGAAAAATTCAGCCACATTTCGAATTTCGTTATAGGCGGCACTTTCGGTTTCCGGATCAAGAAACCAACCAAGCATCGGCTCGATTAAAGTCAGAGATTTGATTTTTTCTGGCGACGTCATCGCCAAATGATTGGCTATGGTTCCCCCATAGGAGTGACCGACCAGGTGAAACTCACTATCTATGTCTTTGGTAATTGCGTTCAGGAGGGCAATTTCATCATCCAGCAAAAAACCTTCTGTGTTTGTCCAGGCATCCGTACCGCCCCAACCCAGCATATCGACTGCAACGACACGATAGTCATCTTGAAGAAGCTCCCATAGACCACGCCACTGGCGATGAGAACTAGAGGAGCAATGAATGAGAACAATCGGCTCACCGGAACCAACATCGTGAAAATTGACGGTTACACCGTCGCAATTGAGGGTAGGCACTTTTGGCTCCTAGCTACAGTAGGTTTTGACCACCGAAGCGCTCAACCCACCGATCAACCACATCTTCGTTATAGACATGTTCCGGCACCTCGCCCTTCATCGCTTGAATGACATGCTCGGTCGCCCACGGCAAGGCGGTTGTCAGGCCAGCACCAATATTAAAAGTAATCACATGGGGCGATAGCAAAATTTTATTGCCGAGCCCGAGCAACGCCGATTGTTTGGGGAGAGGCTCTTCCTCAAATACATCTATCGCAGCGCCAGCGATTTGATCTTTGTCTAAAGCATCGAACAAAGCATCTTCATCAACCACTGCTCCGCGGGAGGCGTTGAGCAAATAAGCAGTTTCTTTCATTTTGGAGAATTCAGCTTGGCCCATGAATTTTCGGGTTTCTTTGGTGAGATTGGTATGCAGGGTGACAACATCCGAATCGGCCAGCAATTGGTCCAATTCGACCCGTTCTACGTCGTGATGAATGAACTGTTGGTCACCTTTATAGGGGTCATATGCAATTATGCGCACCCGCCATGGTGCCAATAAATCCGCCAAACGCGAACCGATTCTGCCAAGCCCAATAATACCGATTGTAATGCCGCCATATCCGTCCTGTCGACGGCCTAAATAGGTTCCTTGCAGACTTTGATCCCGCCATCCTCCTTCTTTAACAAATTGATCTTTTTCTCTTATCTTTTTGAGAAGCGTCAGCATCATTGCCATCGTGCCTTCTGCAACGCCTGACCAATTTGCTTCGGTGGGACAATGGGTGACGAGAATGCCAAGTTCGGTCGCCGCATCAACATCGACATCATCTGTGCCGACCGTATATTTTGCGACAATGCGCAGATTGGGGGATTTAAGCATAACTTCTCGCGTGATCGGAATCTTGCGCACTGCAACACCCAGCAATGCTGAGGTATCTACATCGACATCATCGATAATGTTCATGTCGCCATCTAAATTATGCCATGAAATATCGCTGAGTTTGAGCTCACAACCGGCTGCCTCTAACTGGCGGTGAGATTCGCCTGTTTCATCGACCGGCGTATATATAAACACCTTCGGTTTTTCCAACTTCTATTCCTTCTCGAAAACCATCTTTTGTACGTATATTCAGCACAAGTTTATAGACCAAGCCCGAAGCGTAAAGGCTCAAATTAAATTGCATTAATAAATAGTATAGTGTATTGATTTTCAATTATTGATAGTATATTTCAGCGGATGTTAAAATTGCATGTTAGATATGCGCAATTAGCAGACATAGGTGCTTATTTTGTAACCTTGCAATGCTTATCTATTTCTGTATGCGTTGTCTAAATTGTGGGCGAATTGGCCACATTGCTGGCTTTCACACTACCGTGCATGTCGATAGTCTTGGGGTATATGCTACCCAGAGTACAAAATTGAATAATTGTAATGATTAGTGCTACCAAAAAACACATACAACTTTTCCGAAAACTCCAATTGAATGAAGCGGCACACCGCAGAAAAGTCTTTGGAGATTTGGGAGAATTTGGATTCGAGATATTGATTATTCTGCGAGATGCCGAAGAAGATGGCGGAAATCGGGGAATTAATGTCAGTTCGCTATCCAATATACTTGATGCGCCCCGGCGCACCATTCGTCGTCGCTTGTCCAACATGGAAATTCTCGGCTGGGTCTCGATAGAAGAGAAAAAAAGTGAAATTCGGGTGTTGATTACACAACTCGCAGTTAAGTTTTTAGACGATTGGATTACAGAATCGATGGGTGCAAATGAAAAAGCAATGCAACGTATTCAGGAATTTCGATAAACGACTTAAGGTGGGCAGAATGACCATGAAAGCCCTTCAAATAGTGCAAGAAGATAACCATATAAAGTCTTATGTAACCCTACTTGTGTTCAGGACAAATATTTCCCTCGATGCCGTATTTTTATAAAATTGACCGTGCTGTCGATGTTATTTTTATTCGCCACATCGGGCGCGTCACGTCGGCGGATTTGTGTGAGCAACTCGAGGAGATCCTACAGCATGACGAATTCTCTAAAGGCCAGCGTTTGCTCATCGACCAGCGCGAAGAAGTTCCACCTGCATTTTCAAATCCACTAAACGAAAAAAACGGTGCAACGGAAGAGCAAAATCAATCACGATTGGGAAATATTTTTTCACAATTTGGAAAGATTAAGTTGGCATGTATTTTTGACGAAGACGTGATTGATTACTTCGATGGCGTGATAAAATTGATAGCGGGAATCCCGAACATTGAGCACGGCGTATTCTCGGAACTAAATGGCGCAACAAAATGGCTGGATATTCACCCTGACTTCGATTCTGAAAAAATTCTAAACGATATTATCTTCGCCTATCATCGTCTGACATCGCCAACCGGCTGAAAAAACTTAATTTGTTTCTACGATGGTGTTAGAGAGTTTTCCGATTCCCTCAACTTCAACCTCCACCACATCACCCGGTTTCATGAACACCTTTGGATCGCGGCCAAACCCTACGCCTGCCGGCGTGCCCGTCGTCACGATGTCACCGGGATGAAACTGATACCACTGCGAAAAATAAGAAATGAGTTCCGGGAGTTGGAAAATCATATCATCCGTGCTGGTGGACTGCATCACCTCGCCATTCAAAGTCGTGGTCATTTGCAATTTATTTGGATCATCAATTTCGTCTTTAGTCACAAGAACCGGACCACAGGGTGTAAATCCAGGTAATTGCTTGCCGTTGATATTGCGCTCCCAAGAATGAATGGCGGGGAATGTTCCGTCCGCAGAAAACACCTCTCCAACCCAATTCAGCGCCGATACATCATTGGCGATGGTATAGCCAACGACGTAATCCATCGCTTCCTCGGCAGTTACATTATGACATTGGCGACCGAAGACGAAGCAAAGCTCGCCCTCGTAATCAATCATATCTGGACATTGTGATGGCACCACGATCGGACTTCCGGAACCGGAAAGTGAATCTCTGGTTTTGATAAAGGCAGCAGGATGTTTTGGCGTCGGCGTACCTGCCATTTCTTCCAGATGTTTCCAGTAATTTAGACCAACCGACAGGATAAGCTTCGGATTGGGCACAGGCGCTAATAGCGGAACTTCATCCAATGCGCTCAAAATGCCAGCCTCTGACAATATCGTTTTCTCATCTGCGGCCATGCTGTCGACTTGGGCGAGGCAATGCGCCACGGCATCAAGCCCAGCTTCACCAGCTTCCAATACTTCCCGCATTGAATTGGGGACCAGATTGGCAAGAGGTAGAACGGCTTTTAAGGCAGCAAGATCAAGAACAGAATCGGCATCAACCAAAACGCCGACATGCGGATTTGGTAGAGAATCAATGGTGACAAGTTTCACTCAATTAACCTCCGACGGGGATGAATTTTCTCGAAAACACCCATTTGGTCTCGTCGGATTGTTCGGGCTGAAACTTAAAACGATCTTCCGCAAAAGACTTCAGTTCTTGCGCTGTCTCTATGCGATTTTGAATGATATAGCGCGCCATCGTGCCGCGCGCCTTTTTCGCCAGGAATCCAATGACACTGGCTTTGTCGCCTTTGATTTCTTTAAACACCGGTGTGATGACAGGTGATTTAATCAGCTTCTGGCTGGCAGCCTTAAAATACTCATTCGACGCCAAATTAATAACCGCTGAATCCTGATGGGTTTTGACTGCTTTGTTTATGGCTTTAGCGAGTTTATCACCCCAGAAATCATAGAGATCTTCACCGCGCTTATTCGCCAACCTTCGGCCCATTTCAAGACGGTAAGGCTGGATCAGATCAAGAGGACGTAACATTCCATACAGGCCTGACAAAATACGCAAATGATCCTGGGCGTAATCCAGATCACTTTCATTGAGCGTCGCTGAATCCAAGCCAATATAGGTATCACCGGCAAAGGCCATCACCGCCTGCTTGGCGTTGTCCGTTGAAGGCTTGGACGAAAAGGCTTTAAATCTTTTGTAGTTCAAATCGGTTAAGTCATCACTGAGATTCATCAGCTGCTGAATGTCAGACTTTTTTAGTTTCCTCGCCGTCGCAACTAAATGTCGGGTATCACCCAGAAAATCTGGGTCCGTGTGTGGCAAGGGACGGCTGAGCTTTTCAAAATCCATCTTTTTCGCAGGTGATACGACAGCAAGCATGATTCTTTCCTATTAAAAAGCGTCAAAAATTTCACAAATTTAACTTTGGAATTTATCTAACATACAAGGTTGGAAATGTCACTCATCAGTCGCCGTATTCTTTATTGCCTGTTGGGCAGGTTTGATCATGCTGGCGGCAATGGAAGACAGTGCCAAAAATTCCTGCTGGCTCAAATTTCCAAAGAACACCTCATTTATTCGATTTAATTCCGGCAAAATCTTCTCGATTTCCTGAAGCCCTTTGAGGGATAGTGTCAATCGCACGCCGCGGCGATCTTCGGGGTTCTGATTTTTATCCAGAAACCCCGCTTTATTCAGTTTACCTGTTTCCGCCGTCACGAATGCGCCGCTCACATGAAGATGCTCCGCAATTCGTTTGACGCTCACGCCAATGTCGCCCTGCATCTCTGCAATAGCCATTATGATGCTGTATTGCGGCCCGGAAACTCCGATGTGACCGGCAATATGATCGCGCACGTTTTGCATATGTGTTGAGAGAGTGAACAGGTCATAGACCAACTGCCGGAAGCGGGCGTCCGAGCCCTGCTCCAGCAATTCAGCACGATTGGTTGTTTGAAATTGCATTTAAATGTCAACGTAGCCTGATACACCAAGCAATCGCTGCTCCAAGGGAATATGCAAACTGTCATGGATCGTATTGTACATCTTCCAAAAACCCACAACGCAGGATAATTCAACGATCTGGGCCGGCGTCAAATTCATTTTCAGATTTTCCAGCACCTCATCCGGTACATCTGTCGGATCAAAGGAGGCGGCTTGAACATAATCGAAGCAGGCTTTTTCGAAATCATCCTCCGGCTGAGGATTTGTGAGCAATTCTGCCAGCCCGTCCTCGCCAATATCCCAACCTTCGGCACCATCTTCGCCATCATTCAGCAACATGCCGCAGGAATGGGCGGTGCAATAGGTGCAGCCATTAATCTTACACGCAACGACGGCAAGTTTACGCTTGAGTTCTTGATCGAGAGTCGAAGACGGATCGCGCATGATTTTGCTGTTCAGGCTCCACAGCGTCCCGGATATCTCAGGCCGATGCATATATAATTTCAGCGCATTTGGAATAAACCCCATACGTTCTTTGTAGGGATCAAGAACCGGTAATAATTCTTCAGGGTAATCCTTCTCTTCTACGTAGGGAATAAACGGTTCTTTTTCTTCTGTTAGTCTCGGTGTTGGTAACGTCATAACATTCCTCCTTATAGATAATCGTTCAAATCAACTTTGCCCCAATTGAGCGGCCAGGCGCGTTCGTGGTCTGCGAGGTTTCGTGATTTTGCCGTGGCGTCGATGCCAATTTTGCCGACCGTCCGCCAAAAGGCATCTATCGGCTCACCCGATGGATCAAAAGGCGATCCTCGTGTGTTATCAACAATGATTATATCCCTGGATGGATCACAGCGGGTGGCGATGGCGTGATAGACTTCTTGAGCATTGCTTATATCCGTATCTGGACTGACAGCCACCACCATCTTTGTGTTCAGCCACGGCGCGCCCATCGCCTGCATCAGCGCGTCATTGATAAAACCTTCGCGGGGCGCTTCCAGTTGAATGATACAGGACAGCGCTGCCCCCCAGGTCGGAAATTGCACATCATGGACTTTAACGCCGATCTCGGTCAGCCGGTTATACAATATCGCCTCATGACAAAGACGCGGCAAGGTCTGGTGGTCGGTATCCGGCGTCGTTTGATGATTGCGATAGATCGGTCGGTCTTTCCGCATCGTAATCGCGAGAATGTCCATATCCGGTAAAGTCGCTGTTTTAGGCAGATAATACATTGACGGCGAAACCCCTACCCCGACATCGGTTTGGCTGGATAAATCTATCGTCGCCTCAACAACAATCTCAGCGTGAGCTGGTACTGTTAGTGGGATGGTTTCACACGGCACCATTTCGATATCCATATCCATGATGGTGCCGACCATTTCCATCTCGCCCCATAAATCCATATGGAGGCCAGAAAAATTGCCCATAATTTCGTAAGCCGGTGGAATGCCGAACACGATGGCAATCGGCATCTCTTTTTCGCCGCGGTCGAGATATTTCCGAATAGTGGCATGGGTGTGCGGCGT
>CAJXJM010000030.1 GCA_913054205.1 uncultured Rhodospirillaceae bacterium | reverse complement strand
CCCATTTATTCTCGATCATCGCCGGGATGAGGGTCTGAACAATCCGCACCTGGCTGATCACCATCATATTGACCTGTTCGGCGAGATTTTCCTGGCTGACTTCAAGCGCCTTTTGCAAGGGCGGACCACCATGATTTAAAAAAAGAATATCAATATCACCGCCGAGCGCAGCTTTTGCTTCCTCAGCCAGTTTATCCATGTTCTCCGGGTTTGATAAATCGCCGAGTAAACCTACGGCCTTATTGCCGGTTTTTTCGGAGATTTTTGCAGCCGCAGCTTCTGCCCGTTCCAGGCTCGAGCTTGAAACAACAATCTCGACGCCTTCACGCGACAATGCCAGCGCTGATGCAAAACCTAATCCACTGCTTGCGGCCAATAAAAGCGCGCGTTTTCCTTGAATGCCTAAATCCATAACTACCCCTAAAATTCTCTTGTTATTGAGCCGGTAGTTTATTGAGAAAGAAGGACAAAACAATGCATTTGGTGGAGATAGGTTATTAATCGAAAAGTCGGTTGGTTTTCTACAATTCCGATTTGGAAGTCTTGAATAGCGAACGCTTAATCGTGCTATAGATAACACTCAACACGAACCATGTCGCCCAGACAAGCCAAGCACTCCGGTCCTGCCCCCGTATATCTCCTCGGCGTATTTCTGGTATTTTCAATCTCCGATGGGCGATGCCTTGGAATATTGCGTCGATGAGGGCATAATGACGGAGAAGTGGAAGACACGGGAATTCAAGGCGCCAACACCGTCACGTAAAGCAAAATAGGGAGAATGAAGATGGACACACCCTCACCGGCACTTAATCTTAATTTTTTATCGCACGGCACGTTGATCGCAAAAGATCTCGAGGCGACCCGAAAATTCTACACTGAATTTTTTGGTCTCGAAGTCGTGCGGACCAGTGAAATTTCTTTAATGATACGGCTGGGAGGCAATCACGTTTACGCCGTCGTTGAACAAAAAAAGCACGATACTGAAATGAATTTCCTGTTCCACAATGGCCTCGACGTAACAACCGACGAAGAAGTTGATGCGGCGCATAAAATTGCCGTCGAGCAGGCCGAAAAATGGGGATTGAAAAGAATCTCTAAACCCAAACAGCAACACGGCACCTATAGTTTTTACTTTTGGGATGTCGATGGTAATTGTTGGGAAATTCTCAGCAATCCAAAAGGTGGATATACCAGAATTTTCGAGCAAGGCAACCAAAAAGGCCGCGGGCATATGGCCAAAAACTACGAACGCCCGACAGACTAACCTAGGATTTATTTATGAATGACGGAGACGTAAAGACCTTCGATGTTGTCATCGAAGCCAGCGGCCAAGCTGTCGGTCAAGCCAACACAATCGGCCACCGCCTTAAACAAGGCGACGATTGGGTGGATGTCTAAGAGTAGTATTTTCCAACGCTCCACTGTGATTTGTGATATATTTTTAAACTTTGAATTTCAATAATTTCACCTTAGCTTTATGTGAAATCTATTGAGGCGGTCATCTTGTGTGCATGTGGATTACCGGGCCGAAGGAAAAGATATCGCGGCGAAAAAATATGCATATTCCGGTGATTTTGTAACCCAGGTTTGGTACGATTCACATGGAAGGTGGGTTAAGATGCAATTTCTGGGGCGTGATGGATCAAAGATTGAATATGAATGCATTCGATGCGGCTTATCCGGGGTTGAGCCCAAACAAGGTCCATACTTGAAATGAGTAAAATTGCATGGATCACAGGCGCTGGCAAAGGGATAGGACGTCATCTAGCTCTTCAACTTGCAGCTCAGGGATGGCAGGTTGTCACCATCACCCGAAAAATCGACGCTATACTCAAGGCCATAGAAGACGGCATGTACACATCATCCATGAAGGAACGCATTCTGGCGCTTGAAGATCACAAAGCCAAGAAGAAGGTTGGAGCTACATTCGCCCATAGACCTATATTATCTTCCTAAGAAAGAGGTGGCTGAAATGGCCGCCTTTTTTTGCTAAAAATCCAGTTCATCCTGGATAGAGGCGAGACCTTTTACGGCGCAATCTTCGTCGGCTTTTCCGCCGGGCGCTCCCGAGACGCCAATCGCTCCAATCAGTTCACCGCCGGCACGGATCATAACGCCGCCGCCCAGCATTAACGCCCCTGCAACATGCCGCACACCAGACGCCGGCTTACCAGCTTGCGTATTCTCGGACATTTGCACGGTGTTGGTGCGAAAACTTAAAGCCGTCCACGCTTTCTTGCGGGCAACTTCCGGCGTATGAGCGCCGGCAAAGCGATCTCGCAACATCACCTGCATGTTGCCGCCGCGGTCAACCACCGCAACGGCGGCTTGATAACCTGCTTTCCGGCACGCCGCCAGCGTCGCCTTTGCAACTGTTAAGGCAGCTTCCGGCGTTAAAGATTTCTGCGAAAACACCAGCGGCGGTTCTTCCGCTTGAACCGGCGCAAACCAGGAGAGCGCGACAACAAACACAATTATAGAAACAATACATTTACTCATAAACTCACCTAACTTTTAACTTTCAGGTTTAAAGCCAACCTTCTTTAAGGCCTCACCAAGAAGCCCCCAAAAGAAAGCTTCGCCAGGATATCCAAGAATTCGGGATACTTCTTTTCCATTCTCCATAAGAACGAATGTCGGCGTATAACTTGCCGGGTGAATTTTGGCCAAATCGACTGGCATGTCATCGGCGATATCAATGCGCCGCAAGGGCGCAAATTTTCCTTCCGCCGTCTTTGGATAAATTGGACCAATTTGTTCATGCCATATTTCGCACCATTCGCAGCTTTCAGATTCGATCATTACAAGCTCGGTCGATTGGGCCGCAAACGGCATCGCGCTGACGCATAAAAGCAACACACAAAGGGTTAAAAATCTTCTCAACAAAACCAATGTCACTCACACAAAAATGATCTTTAATTACTTTCGTTTTTCCGAAACAATGCTTGCGGAACAGGCGCTTTAAATGCCATATTATTTTTGTAAAATACGTGAATGCAGAGCTTTTGCCAAGCGATAAGATCAACAAAAAGGCGCGATAATTTGTTAGTTTTCTGCGATAAATTAACAGTCTAAGGGATGCTGATAGAATGGATGAACTACCGATTGGCGTATTAATCGCCGGTCTTGGATTTGTCATTGGAATTGCCTTTGGCGCAACCGCCCAGCGCACAAGTTTTTGCACGATGGGTGCCCTTTCCGACATCGTCTTTATGGGAAATTGGAATAGATTTCGCGCTTGGATATTAGCGATTGCCGTCGCGATCATACTCAGCCAATTCCTCCATTTAAATGGCATCGTTGATCTCAAAAAAGCGATCTACCTGACGACCAATTTAGGCTGGGGGGGAGCAATTATCGGTGGTTTGTTGTTTGGATTTGGCATGACCATGGCGGGCGGATGCGGCAATAAAACGCTCGTGCGGCTCGGTGCTGGTAATCTCAAATCTCTCATTGTGTTTATGTTCCTCGGCATTTTTGCCTATATGACGTTGCGCGGCTTTATTGGCCCAGCACGTCTTGAACTGGAAGCGCTGACGGTCATTGATCTCAAAGCTAAAGGGTTCTCGTCGCAAGGAATTCCAGAACTGCTTGCCAGCCTATTTGGCGCAAGCGAACAAAGAGTCCGCTGGATTGTCGCCGGCATCATCGCACTTAGCCTATTGGCTTTTTGTTTTAAAGACGCGGGCTTTCGTGGCTCACCAAAAGATATAACAGCCGGTGTTGTTATCGGAATATTAGTTCCGGCAGCTTGGTATATCACCGGTGTGGTTGGACAAGATGACTTCGATCCGACCCCTCTTGCCTCCTTCACCTTTGTCGCACCGACTGGTGATGCGATTCAGTATTTGATGACCTTCACGGGTTCGACGATAAATTTTGGTATTGCAACGATTGGCGGTGTGATCTTTGGCTCATTTGTGATGGCAAAGGCCAAGGGCGAGTTTCGCATCGAATCTTTCACCACTGCCGATGATTTTATCCGCCACGTGATCGGCGCAGCGATGATGGGTAGCGGCGGCGTCATTGCGCTCGGCTGCACCATCGGCCAGGGCATTACCGGCATGTCGACTTTGGCCTTGGGTTCCCTGATTGCGCTTGGCTCGATCTTGATTGGTGGTATTTACGGCTTGAAATATCTCGAAGAAGAAAGCTTCTCGGGAGCCCTCAAAGCAATGTTTGCACGAGGCTAACATTGTAATAAGTGTACCAGGTACACTTATTACAAACCGCAGCCGGCGAAACCGCCAGCTTCCATTTTAGCCTCATACGGAGCGGCGACTTCTGCGCCCGGCATCAGCGTTGGCTTCACGCTGTCCCAATCTTCGGGACTCAAAACAATTAAGTTGAAATGAACCAAGATCACATTTAGGTTGTTTGTTAGAAATATAAAAATACTTAGCGACGACAAGTAAAAACGTCATGAAACAGTTGGGTTCAGTCATTAGTAAGGAAAATGCCTGGGGAGGAATCACCACTTTCGGTATCCCCTTTTCACCAGGTTAAGGAGACTATTCATTATGAAATTCAGCAATTTGATAACCTCATGCGCTGGCCTCATTGTTGGATCGGCTCTTTTGATCGGACTTGCGGTCCAATCCGAAGCAGCGGAGTTCAGTCTTGCTAAGGCACGCGTCGGCGATGGCATTCCTAAGTCACTCACCGGAAAACCTGGTGATGCAAAAAAAGGTCGGTCCACGGCAATCCATCGTAAAAGAGGGAATTGCCTGGCCTGCCATACTATGCCGGCACCGGAACAAGCTGATCATGGCAATATTGGCCCAGATTTAACAGGCGTTGGCAGTCGATATAAACCGGCTGAACTCCGTCTCCGTTTGGTGAGTTCAAAAACGCTAAATTCAGACACCCTTATGCCTTCCTTTTATTTGAAATCCGGTTTTCACCGCGTTCAGAAAAAATGGAAGGGTAAAACCATTCTCAAGGCTCAGGACATTGAAGATATACTGGCCTATCTCGTCACTCTCAAAGACAAATAACAGACGATTTTACAATCGTGTAATTTGGAGATTTTAAATGTCGAATTCTACACTTAAACATAAACAAACCATGGAGCGGCGAGACGTCTTGAAGCTTCTTGGATTGGGTACGATTGCTGCAGCTACCGGCGCAGTTGTCAGTGCTCCTGCAATGGCGACGCCAGAATCTGCTGCCAAGCTCATCAGCACGCTCAGCGGCACGTCTTCCTACAAATCAGGCAAAATCAGTTTGAAAATGCCTGATATTGCAGAGAATGGTGCGACCGTTCCGCTTACCGTCCGTGTCGATAGCCCAATGACGGCTGACAATTATGTTAAGTCCATCCATGTCGCGGCTGACAAAAACCCAAATCCTGAAGTTGCGTCCTTTCATTTGACGCTGGCTTCCGGCAAAGCAGAGGTCTCCACCCGGATGCGTCTGTCTAAAACCCAGAATGTTGTCGCTGTTGCGGTAATGAATGATGGCTCCGTCCATCGTGTTTCTAGATTAGTCAAAGTCACCATCGGCGGCTGCGGCGGTTGATCAGAAGAGGATATTAGAAAATGGCTAGAAAACCTCGCGTCAAACTACCTAATTCCGTCAATAAAGGACAGGTAGTTCAAATCAAAACATTGATCCCTCACAAAATGGAAACGGGTCAGCGTAAAAACAAAAAGGGCGGCAAGATTCCGCGCTTCATTATAAACAAAGTTGAGGCAACCTTTAACGGCAAGCCTGTTATTACTGCGGATTTTCATCCTGCTGTTTCCGCCAACCCCTACTTTGCCTTCTATGCAAGGGTGGAAGAAAGCGGCACGTTCAAATTCACGTGGACGGATGACAAAGGTAAAACTGTAACAACATCCAAAAAGGTCGCGGTGAAATAAACCGAATGACCCGTTGGGAGCATTTAACAGGAGACTTAATATGATTGGCAGAAAAGTACTTTCAGCAATCGCCATCATCGGCCTCGGATTTACTTCGGGATTTGCACTTAGCGTATCCAGTGCAAATGCGCAAATGAATGAAGCCGAAAAACGTGCCAAAGACCCACGCAACAAGAACTATATGGTCGGCGACAAAAATAGTGGCTACGTCTATATGACTTCGCAGACCCGCGATATGCAGGATGATGACTTTGCAAACCCGGGCTTTGTTTGGGTTGATACAGGCGAATCACTTTGGAATAAAGTTAACGGTACTGCCGGAAAATCTTGTGCCTCCTGCCACAGTTCGGCTGCTAAATCGATGAAAGGTGTTGCTAACACCTTCCCGCGTTATGATCCGAAGACCAAAAAGATGATCGCCATTCAAGCCTACCTCAATCGCCATCTCGGCGAAAAAATGGGCGCGAAAAAGTGGAAGTGGGAATCTGAAAACATGTTGGCGATGGCCATCTATGTGAAGCTTCAGTCTCGCAGCACACCCGTGAAAAGCATCATCAACGACCAAAATCGGACGACCCTTGCTCCGTTCTTGGCCAAAGGAAAAAAGTTTTTTGAACAGCGCCGCGGCCTGTTGGACATGTCGTGCAAGCAATGTCATGAAGACAATGCTGGCAATATGGCACGCTCCAACGTCCTCAGCATGGGAATGCCAAATGGCTTTCCAACCTATCGTTTGAAATGGCAGAAGCCCGGATCCATTCACCGTCGTTTCGTTGGTTGCAATAAAAACGTTCGTGCGAAACCCTACAAACGAGGATCAGAGGAATATACCAACCTCGAATTCTATCTCATGCAGCGTGCGCTTGGACTTAATTGGGAAACCCCATCCGTCCGCAATTAAATTGATTTAAATGAGGGCGGTACTCCAACTTGGATGCCGCCCTCTTTTTATCTACATCTTCGTGATCTTTTATTGGTAGACTTCAAATCATGTTAACGCGCCGAGATTTTCTTCAAGTCACCGCTGCCACTGCCGCTTTGATGGGCGGTGCGCCATTTGCAAAATTGGCAGCTCAACAAAAAATTACCCAAGAAAAGCTGCTTGAATTTTCGCCCGTTGGCCAAGTCACGCTCTTAAATTTCACCGATTGTCATGCGCAGCTGATGCCGCTTTATTTCCGCGAGCCTTCCATGAATTTTGGTGTCGGCAATGCGCATGGATTACCGCCTCACATTACCGGCAAAGATTTTTTGCGCTATTTCGAATTAAAAGCTGGCTCTCCTGAAGCCTATGCTTTTTCGAGCACCGATCATGTTGCGCTGAGTAATTCCTATGGCCGTATAGGTGGCATGGCGCAAATGGCAACGCTGATCAAAGCCATTCGAGCAGAGCGCAGCAGCAACACCTTGCTCATAGATTGCGGTGATACGTGGCAAGGCTCCTATACGTCTTTGCAGACCCGCGGCGAGGATATGGTAGAGGTGATGAATGCCATGGGCGTCGAGCTCATGACCGCGCATTGGGAATTCACCTATGGTGCCGAGCGGGTCAAAGAGCTGATCGAAAAACTCAATTTTCCATTTCTCGCTGGAAATGTAAAAGATACAGAATGGGACGAGCCGGTTTTTAAAGATGTCGCCTTCTTTGAAAAAGGCGGAGTTAAAATTGGCGTTATCGGGCAAGCTTTCCCCTACACGCCGATTGCCAATCCACGCTATTTAATTCCCAATTGGTCTTTCGGTATCCAGGAAGAAAAACTGATTGAGAGCATCAAAAAAGCCAAAGCAGGCGGCGCTGAATTGGTAGTCCTCGCAAGTCATAATGGCTTCGACGTTGATCGTAAACTGGCCTCACGGATATCCGGCATCGATGTCATTCTAACAGGTCACACCCATGATGCGATTCCTGCGGCCATCAAAGTTAAAGACACAATCCTGATTGCCACCGGCAGCCACGGAAAATTCTTAGGCCGTCTTGATCTTGAAGTAAAAAACAAAAAGGTCACAAATTTTCGCTACAAGCTCATGCCGATTTTCTCAGATGCCATCAAACCCGACCCCGAGATTGCAGAAGTTATTCGAAAGGTTCGTGCGCCGTTTGAGAAAACAATCAATACAGTGCTCGGCAGAACTGAAAGCCTACTTTATCGGCGCGGAAATTTTAATGGCACATTCGATGATCTGATCAATCAAGCAATCATGGAAGAGCGCGACACGCAGATTTCTTTATCGCCGGGTTTCCGCTGGGGTGCGACGCTGTTGCCAGGCCAGGATATTCGTGTCGAAGAAATCTATTCTCAAACCGCGCTCACCTATCCTGCCGTCTACCGCAACGAGATGACCGGAAAATTCATAAAAGAAATCCTCGAAGACGTTGGCGACAATTTGTTTAATCCCGACCCCTATCTCCAACAAGGCGGCGATATGGTGCGCGTTGGCGGCATGGGCTATCACTTTGACATCGGCAAAAAGATCGGCTCCCGCATCTCAAATATGACGTTGTTAAAAACAGGTGAGCCTATTGATGCAGCCAAAACATATATCGTGGGTGGCTGGGCATCTGTTAATGAGGGAACCAAAGGCCCTGCGATTTATGATCTTGTCAGTAAATACATTAAGAATAAGAAATCGGTCACCGTCGCCGAAAATACAGCCATCAAAGTTACTGGCGTTTAAAGGTGGTACTTGAACGATGATAGAAATAACCTATTTTGGCGCTCTCATAGCAGGCCTCTTGAGCTTTGTTTCGCCCTGCGTATTACCGCTTATCCCAGCCTATATTAGTTTTTTGGGTGGCACTTCGCTCAAGGAATTAACCGAAGAAGACGGCATCGATTCCGCCACACAGAAACGCGTATTTTATGCGGCCATCGCGTTTGTTCTAGGTTTTTCAACGGTATTTATATCCCTTGGAGCAACCGCGACGGCAGTCAGTGTCCTGATCGCTCAGAACTCTTTAATACTGGGCCAAATTGCGGGTGTGATTATTGTAATCTTCGGACTGCATTACGTCGGCGTTTTTCGCATTAGCTTTTTGAACTTCGAAAAGCGCTTCCATCTTGAAAACAAGCCTGCTGGTTTAATCGGCTCTTACATCCTAGGTCTGGCCTTTGCTTTCGGTTGGACGCCATGTGTTGGCCCAATTCTAGCGTCGGTCTTGATGGTTGCCGCTTCGGGTGATTCCATGGCTTACGGCGTATCGATGTTGACGGTTTATGCGGCAGGTCTCGGCATACCGTTCCTGGCCGCTGCCTTCGCTGTCAAACCGTTCATGAAATTCCTAGCTCGCTTCCGAAGTCAAATGCGGAAGGTGGAACTCACGATTGGCGGCCTCCTCATCATCACCGGGATTGCGATTTTTACCGGAGACATCGCTGAAGGTGCCAATTGGCTGCTGGAAACTTTTCCGGTTTTCACGCAGGTGGGTTAATAAAACAGCAGGTCATCAGCCCAAAGCTGTTTGTCGATATCCACGCCTTTAGCACGCAGTTTATCTCCTTCGGCGCTGATCCAACGTTGAAAGTTGGGTTCAGATTTATAGCCGTTGGTATGCACGTATTTAAAAAGCATATAAAAATGAAACGGTTTGAAGTAGCCGGGAATCCTCATGATCTCTGCTTTGCGACCACTTTTATTACCAACCGTTTTGAGATCATTCGGAAAGAACTGTATGGTGGGCGTAAACCGCACGGCCCATTTCTGAGATAGTTTCTTTTCAGTCGTAACGTCACCATCGAAATCGGTGACTTCTTTATCGCCCCATAAGTTCAATTGAATCACGACAAAATTGTCAGTGATGAATTTTACGATTTTTGGGATACGCAAATTTACTTCATGAGTACGTTTGCAATAAGGGCACCCCTTTTGCTCCCAAAAGATCGCCAAGCGCTTACCTTTAGCTTTGGCCTCAGCGAGGTCTTCTTTAAGATCAAGAAAGCTGTCATGAAACCATTTTTGTTGGTAGATGCCGTCTTCGCTAATAGTCGGTTTCGGCAGTTTCTCACCTTTAGCCAGCAGTGGATTAGCGGGCCCGATAGTCAAAAAAGCCGCTATCAATAACAATCCTATTATCTTGAACGTTTTCACGTTTTCATCCTCCGCTGACTCAGCCATGTGTTTTTTTACACTAATTCTAGTAACTAGTAATTTCTAATTTTACAAAATACAAACTTTAGCCAAATAACTCACGGAAATGTGCATCACCCCAGGTATGGGCCTCCCTACCGAAGGTTTCGCTGCGGATGTTATAAGGCTTTGATTTAGGATCAAATGCCCATTGTTTGGTTTTAGAATCAAAACGATAGAACGAGCGCGACAAAATAGCTTCCTGAGGTCTGGTATTCACCATGGAATAGCAGACCGATTCCGGCGTCACCCATTTCGCCTCACGCCCTTGAAGCCGCGCCGCAATAACTTTAGCAACGTGTTTGCCCTCGCTATTCGCGACACTGGCACTTTTGGAGAATGGCATCGGGCGGCAATCACCGGTGACATAAACGCGTTCGTCACCAATGACGTTGTAATTGAACGGATCAATCTTAGCCTCCTTTTGCGGGCTCTCAGGATCGTTGAGACCAAATCGTTCGATCAATGTTGATGCTCGAGTTCTAGGATAAATTGCCCCACCATCAAACTTAATGTCGTCAAAATCCGTTTTGATAGTTTTTGACTTTGGATCGACGCCTTCAATACCTGTTGAATTCCTATACTCGATCACGTCACCATAGAGGTCTTCGAAGGCTGCGAGAAAACCTTCTCCATTAACTGCAGGCTCCTCACGAGAATCGATCAGCACGACTTTCGCCTTTAGTTTTCGTTTTTTGAATGTTGCTGCAATCAGGCACGCCCGCTCATAAGGCGATGCTGCACAGCGATAAATGCCGGGCGGTGCCGTCAGCACAAATATACCTTTTTCAAATCGATCGAGTTGCTTGATGAGGGAGAGTTGTTCTTCGACAGAAACAAAACCCGCTGGATATTTATTCTTAAGCGCTGAGATCGCAGCCGGGTCCTTCACACCAAAGGAGCCATAATCATAATCGACACCGGGCGCCAAAACGAGGTAATCGTAGTCGATCCAGCCTTGATCTGTTTCTACGCGCCTTTTGTTGCGATCTAAATCGGTCATACTCGCATTAAAATATGTGTAGCCGCCAAGTTTCGCTGCATCTTCAAACCGGTAGGTTAGTTTGGACTGCGGTAACAAGCCGCCAATCCAAAGATTGCTTAAGGGCAATGAATGAAAAAACTTACGGCGTTCGATTAATACGACATCAATATTGCGGTCGGCTTCACCTAGATATTTGGCGATGGAAAGCCCGGACCATCCACCGCCGACAATGACAACGCGCGGCCCGATAGGATTGGGCAACTCTGCTTTATGATTTGTGGCGATCGCTGGCAAAGGAAGCGTGGATAGAGCGGATGCGCCCACGAGGGTGTTGAAATGACGCCGCGATAATCCCGCCATATTGCAAACTTTCAAATGTTGTTCGAACTTTGTTAGAGTGTATTCTATTCTGCATCTATCGGAAAGAATAAGGGCCAATTACTGCGCATAACCAGCCCTTGTCTCGGAGCTCTATTCGACAATAATTGTGTATGTGTAGGTTGATCCGTCACCACTGCTAAGATCACTCGGATCTGCGAGCAAGGCCAGCGTCGGGCGATAGAAACCCTTCTTATCACCTGCTGAAAATTCAAGTGTCATGACAGCTCCACCGAAACGCTTGCCCGGTTTCGGCGCAATTTTCTGAGTTGGTACAGACAGCATTGGTTTGCCATCTTTCACTGCTGATGAGCCGCAAGCTCTTTGCCCCGATCCCAGGTTAGAGATTTGTAGAGTTCTGTCGGTAATTTCTTGGCATGCCTGGTAAGGGCAGACACAACCGTTTGAGTATCCTTGCTGGTCACCTTCACCAACATGACATAGCGCGTATGACGTTCTACCAAGGTTGCGATATGGCTGTTCTTTGATCCTGCAATCAGATCACCTTCCCAATGTCCTGGCACGGCCCGATCTTCAACCGAGGCCGGGCGTTCACGGATCGAGATCATATTCTTGATCTGCCCATGGTCGCTGCCTTTCTGGGTGGCGTGTTTGGAACGGCGGATGGTGCGCTTTGACCGAAGGTGCTGAACCAGCTCTTTCTTAAGCACACCGCGGGCTTGAACGAATAAACTGCGATAGATCGTCTCATGTGACACGTGACAAACCTCATCTCCGGGATACGTTCTTTTAAGCCACCCGGCGATCTGCTCGGGTGACCAGTTCAACCTGAGCTTCCTCGCCACTGTGCGGCGCAACCACGCTGACCTCGCCAATTTACACAGCTTTGGGCGACAAGCTTGAGACCAAGCTCTTTCATCCGCTCGTGCAGCTCGGTACGTTATGCCGATAATGTCTGCTTTCGGGGGTAGAGCGGACGCAATTTAGTACACCCGGTTTAGTCCGCTTTTAGCCAAAAGCGGCCATTAGACACTTACCTGATGTCGATGATTTTTCCTGATATGGCAGGTTCCTCCTGTAAAATCACATTTTAACAGAAGGCACTTTCCATTTTATCGATATCAGTCCAAGCACCGTGATTGGAGATTAAAACGTGTCCGATATGCTTTAAGAATACATTTTAACCGAGTACCAGAAGCACATAGGCACAGGCCAATATAAGCTGAAATGCGGCAAAAGGAACCGCGACTTTGACAAA